>CALUTA010000046.1 GCA_944323585.1 Candidatus Gastranaerophilales bacterium | reverse complement strand
CCTTCTTCTATTTTCTTCAAATTGCCGAGAGTAATTTTTACGGGATCGAATTCGGCATACATGTCAACTTCGATACTGTCCCATAAATTAGTATTTTCGGTATTTTCGTCCATTTTGTATCCTCCGTCTCCGTCAAGGGGATGTTCTAGTCCCATATTCGGGTTGATGTTAAAATCTTTTTCGTAATCTTTCAGTACAAATCTCATCATATCGAGCCTGCTGTTTTCGAGAAGAATAATGTCTTCTATTGCAAGCTCTTTCATTTCTTTTACGGTAAATCTCGTTGAACCGATTTGAATTTTAGCTTTTATCGGGCACTGGTAAAAGTCTGAATATTCAAACTTGTCTTCTTTTGAAACCACTTTGTTTGCTTCCAGTCTGACCGAGGGAATTGAGATTATAAATTTGCCGGCTTCACCGTCTTCTTTGTTTTTGACAATGAATGTCAAATGAATCATGTCAAAGTTTGTGCGTTTGATGTTTACAACAGGAGTCGGGGTCAGGAATTTAGCCATAATTCTAAACATGTAATCATTAAACGCAGTTAAAACTTCACCTTCAAGATCAGTCATTTTGTTAATATTGAAAGTTCGGTTTGCACGGCCGAGGGCTTTTTCAAGAAGCATGCCAACGGTTTTAGCCGAAATTCGGAAAAACATATCGTACAATTTGTCAATTCTGATTTTTGTGACAAAGTAGGGTTCTTTCGTCATCAGCATGTTAATATTTTTGCTGACGGCGACAAGTTCAAACCTGAAACCGGGCAGGAAAAATCCGTCGCTGGACTTTTGCGCAGCGATAGGGAAGACTTTCTTAAACCAGTCGTATTCTTCGTATAGATTGTCGCTGACCGGAATTTTCGTATGTTCCAGTGCCTGTAATATATTTTCCATTATTTGTTGGCTATCCCTTTAAACTAAGAAATGTATAATTTCCCTCTGATACAGTATAATATTTTTTTTCACCCTGTTTCAAGTTTGTAATGTATTTTAACGAAAAGTCAATTGAATAAGTGAAGAGAGTGGGCATCATCAGGGAGAGGATTAAAAAGCCGGATTTTTGGCCTTTTCTTTTGGAATGTGAGGTACTTGCTGCCACTCTTTCCTTGCGGGAGAGGGGCAGAGTGAGAGGGGTATACCGGTAAAATTCAGAAAATTTGAAGCGGTCGCTTCATTTTTGCATACCTAACTTTTCACTCCACAATGCTGCGGTTGCCAAATAAAAAGATTTAATCTATAATAAAAAAGTAACTAAGCATTAGGAGATTGAAAAGTGGCGCTATTATTGAATTTCAGGGGGGGGGGGGCACCCAAAAAATAAGCTCCTGAACGGTTTTACAATGGCCGAAGTGCTGATTACGCTTGGTATAATCGGTATTGTTGTTTCAATGACAATGCCTATATTTATTGCTAATTATCGTAAAAAGGTTATAGAAGCCCGGCTTGCAGCATTTTATTCTAAAATAAATCAGGCAGTGCAAATGGCAGAAGCAGATTTTGGGCCTAAAGAATATTGGGATTTGACGCCATCCGCAGGTTATGTTACAGATGAGAATGGTCGTCCGGATTACTCAAAACCAAAAGTTTTGGCCTGGTTTAATCAGTATATGCGGCCTTATATAAAAGTTATAAAAATTGTTCCCGAGGGCGGTTTTATTGTTGTATATCTGATAGATGGTTCCTGTATGCGTATTGCGGGGCAGTCGATACAGTTTTATCCATTCGCCAAGGATTATAAAGGGTTCAAGGACACGTCCATAAGTGGCATAAGGTTTTTTACTTTTTATCTGTCAACAGCAGTAAATACAGATGACAGTGCTCAGATTCAGCGGGCGAAATATCATATGGGGAAGGCCGTTGAGCCATACGTTTTTGAATGGGATGGGCGTGAAGAATCTCTTGTCACAAATACTTATTATGGGTGTTACGAAAGCAATCCCAGAGAAAGAGCTTATTGTACTATGATAATTATGCGAAACGGCTGGAAAATTCCAGATGATTATCCGTTAAAAATCAGATAAAATAAAAAATAATATTCGTATTTTGTTATAAGAAAGAGCAAAATATCCCAAAAATTTTAAAACTGTTTGACAAAATCCGCAATGTCGCAGGCATCTATTGTGCCGATGACAATTTCAAAATCAAGTCCTGATGATTTAATCTCAGCATCAAGTTCTTTTTTCATGTGTGCTAACAAACCCGGGATTATGATTTTTCTTGTCTTAACCTTTGAGGCCAAATCATAATCTTTCAATGTTTTGACAACCATTTGGGCGGTGAATTTTTCGGCGGACCATGCGGTCAAAACGCTCATTCCATCAGCCGGAGTTACTATCAGGTATGAGGGGCGGGAAAGTTTTTCAAGTTCTGAGGCGACCGCAAAAAAAGTCAGCGCAAAATTTGTCGTCAAAAATATCAGCGCATTTTCATCCCCGCCGTTAAATTCGTAAATTTTAGGCTCTACTTTCAAAGGTTTCTGCGGGTCTGTGAAAATGTTTTCTCTAAGCATCAGCAATGACGCAAACATCTCTTCACTAAATTCTTCAAACAGAAGCATATTTGCATATTTGCATAAATAAAACGACGCTTTTGCAGCAAGATTGTTAAAATCATTTCCGTCTGATTTTGGAAGGCGCACACAGACAGGATTTGAATAATTTTCATCCTTTTCTCTGACAGCTTTTTCTCTGTTAAATTTCAGTTCCTGAGCTGTTTTTTCAAAGTCTTTGTCTTCAATAATTTTCAGCGGAAGTTTTTCAAAATCCTCAAACGAAATCGTGCGTGCGTTTCCGGCAAGTGGTGAAATTTTGTCCGAATTTTTCAAAACAATCAGATCAACTTTTTTTGTTTTATTCAGAATATTAATTTCAAAATCTGCGATTCTGTCGAATTTTTCTTCAAAGTTTTTGTCTGCGCAATCAAGCAGAACGCAGAGAGATGTCGGGTTCAGAAAAGTTTTTTCGTGGCGGAAAAGAACGTTTTCACCACCGATTTTCAGGCCTTGAATTTCGATTGTTTTTTGAGAAATTTTTTGTGCAAGCGCAACTTTTTCTCTCAATTCTTCCGGCATAAACGGGCACGCATCAGGTGAAACTTCTTCTTTTGCAAGCTTAAGCGCAAAGGCCATGCAGGTCGGGAACCCGCAGGTTTTGCAGTTTGTGTGGTCTGC
Organism: Candidatus Gastranaerophilales bacterium; assembly: GCA_944323585.1. Lineage (GTDB taxonomy): Bacteria > Cyanobacteriota > Vampirovibrionia > Gastranaerophilales > Gastranaerophilaceae > Scatenecus. The sequence goes on along the minus strand of CALUTA010000046.1, from coordinate 6,805 downwards.
TTTTTTTGCTGCAGGGAGGTATTTGAAAATCTGTAATCCCGAAAGTTCCATCTTATCTAAGCCCCTTTAAAGTTATGAGTGTTTCCGGCAGGTTGACTGCAATCAGGTTTGCGCCTGCGGCTCTTACTGCACTTGCGGCGGTAATTTCCAGTAAAATTTTTCTTTCTTTTAGTTTGCCCCAGCTTTTTGAAAAATCTTCAGATTTTGCTTCTTTTGTCTTAAGTGCTTCTTCGCCCGCAAAAGAAATTACCGGCATATCAAGATATTTGTCTTTTTGCGCCTCCTGCTTTATTTTTTCTATTATGCTGTAACCGTATTCAAAACCGTATCCGAGGCCTCCTATATCTGTATCAATAATGATTTTGTCAAGCGGCTGCCCGAGTTCCGACGATAAAATGTTAAGCTCTTTTGCAAGGTTTATGTCAATCGGTGATTTCAAAACAACATAATGCCTCTCTTTTGTATAAGGGATTATGTCTTTATAGGTGTTTTCGTTTGCGGAGGCGATTATTGAGGTTTGTGAAACCGCTTTTGCAAGTTCCGGCAAAAGTTCTCTGTCAATTTCGTCATTCCCGCTTCCTCTTATCATCAGCGGAAGTGGTATTTGCGGAGAAATTTCATCTAAAAATTTTAATGCTTTTGATATTTTATTTTTGCTCTCAACATTAAATTTTAATCCCAGAATATCAGGGGAATATTTTTGAACAACTTCCAAAGCCAGATGAGCGGCGCCTGCGCTTTCGGAAACGGCTGTTTGCGGTTTAGGATTTTCGGCGCAGGCGCCTTGTTTATATTCCCGCAAAAAAGGAAATCCGTTTTCAGGATTGAAAATCGGAAGTTCCAAAATGTATTTTGAATTTAGAGGAAAGCCTTTTTTTGAATCTTCAATAAGGCTTTCCAAATTTTTAATTTTAACAGGATTGTCTGTCACTTTTTACTTTTTCCATCAATTCGTTAAAGTCTTTTTCGTCTAAAGTTTCACGTTCCAGAAGATTTTTTGAAATATATTCAAGCATATCTCTGTTTTCTGTCAGAAGTTTTTTAGCGATTGCGTATCTTTCATCAACGATTTTCTTAACTTCTTTGTCGATTTCGGCGGCAATTTCGTCGGAGTAATCTCTTTTCATTCCGAAGTCACGACCGAGGAAGATGTTTTGTTCGTTCTGACCGTATGCCATGTTGCCCATTTTTTCGCTCATACCGTAAGCGGTTACCATATTGCGGGCCATTTTGGAAACTTTTTCAAGGTCGTTGCTGGCACCTGTTGTGATTGAATCTTTTCCGTAAACGATTTCTTCAGCAACACGGCCGCCGAGCGTCATTGTGATGGTGTCAAGAATTTGAGATTTTTTCATTGTGAGGTGGTCTTTTTCAGGCAGAACCATCGTGATACCAAGAGCCATGCCTCTCGGGATTATTGAAACTTTGTGAAGCGGGTCGCAGTTTTTGAGAAGTTTTGCAAGAAGTGCGTGGCCGACTTCGTGGTAGGCTGTGTTTTCTTTTTCTTCATCAGTAATCATGCGGCTTTTCTTTTCGGGGCCTGCCATAACTTTGTCTATCGCTTCTTCAAGATTGTCCATTGTAATAAGCTTCTGGTCGTGGCGGGCTGCAAGAAGTGCCGCTTCATTTAATAAATTCTGCAAATCTGCGCCTGAAAATCCCGGTGTTCTTTTTGCAAGTGTCTTAAGTTCAACGTCTTTGTCGAGAGGTTTGTTTTTAGCGTGAACTTCAAGGATTTGTTCACGACCGAGGATGTCGGGTTTGTTGATTACAATCTGCCTGTCAAATCTGCCCGGACGCAAAAGCGCATTGTCCAGAATGTCAGGTCTGTTTGTTGCTGCGATTACGATTATGTTTGTGTTTTCATCAAATCCGTCCATTTCAACCAGTAACTGGTTAAGAGTTTGTTCTCTTTCGTCGTGTCCTCCGCCCATTCCGGCACCTCTCTGACGGCCGACTGCATCAATTTCATCAATGAATATAATGCAGGGCTGGTGTTTCTTTGCCTGATCGAACAAATCTCTTACACGGCTTGCACCGACACCGACAAACATTTCAACAAAATCAGAACCGCTTATTGAGAAGAACGGAACACCTGCTTCACCTGCAACAGCTTTTGCCATCAAGGTTTTACCTGTACCCGGGGCTCCTATTAAAAGCACACCTTTCGGAATTTTTGCGCCGAGTTTAAGGTATTTGTCGCCGTTTTTCAAAAAGTCGACTATTTCTTCAAGTTCTTTCTTTTCTTCGTCAATTCCCGCAACGTCTTTGAATGTCGTTTTAACTTTGCTGTCAAGCATCAATTTTGCTTTGCTTTTGCCGAATGACATTGCCTGAGATCCGCCTGCCTGAATACTTTTGGCTGTTACGACAAGAAGTATTATGAATAAAAGAGGCAGAAGCAAAGAGCCTACAATACTCATAATCTGCGAGGATTCGCTCGGCTTTTTGACCGCAATTTCGGCACCTGATTCTTCAAGTTTTTTCATAATATCCGGATCATACGGTGTTAAAACTTTATACTGTAATGTTGGTGACTGCTTTTCTACAGCCGGCATGAACGGATTCGGCGTTACTGCTGTTTCTGTTTTCTTTTCCGTTTTTGGCTGATCTTTCGGGATTGCAATAAGGAAGTTGTCAGCCTTTTCAATTTTGCTGAACTCTTTATTGCTCAGTTTTTCCAGAAAGTTTGAGTAAGACAGTTCTTTTGTTTCGGTAACAGGGCCGCCGATAAATACTGATGCAGTGAAAACTATCACAACGATTGCAAGTATTATGTACCCCGCAGATTGACTTTTATTCATTAAGTTCTCCCTTTAATAGTTTTTCTTATCAAGTAAATTTATTATACCGCAAAAATTAAATATAGTATAGACATGTGGGAAGATTTTTGCTGTATAAGTTTTGATTTCAGTAATTGCCGGCTGACTGATAAAGGGCTTCAATACAGAGCTTTTGTAACGAAATTTTATAAATTCTAAAATCAAGGCAATTTTTTTACTATCTGTGTTTTTATAATATTGTGTGTATTAATTTTTTAAGGTTATGGCTTCAGTAAATAATTCTCAAATATCAACAAAAGATAATTTAATAACTTCATCGGCAACCGGATTTCTTGGCGGTGTCGGGTTTGCTATGTGCGGTTATAACTCTAAACCATACATCAAAGACGGCGGAATTTCTGATGAGTTTGTGAGAAATGTTGAAAATAATCTGGCTGTCAAAAATTTAGGCGGAGCACTTCCTAAAAATGCTCTTAATGCTTTTAATAATTTGATAAAACAAATTGGAAAAGCGGAATCGTCTTCAAAAATGTCGGAATTGAATTTTGAATATTTCCGCAAACTTTCGCCGGACAAATCTTTTGAAGGTATTAAAGAATTTATGAAACAAAGCCTGATGATGGAAATGAAAATCACAGGCGCCACCAGGAGCACGCAGGCTATAGATGCAATGCTTGACTATTTGTCTGATATTATGAAGGCAAAGAATGTTTCTGATTTGAAAAATGTATCAATTGAATATTATAAGAATTTAATGCCCTATTTTGATAATTTTGAGCAGATGCGTGATTTAATAAAACAGGGTTTGGAAGAAAATAAAAAAATCCTTTTGGGCTTACACCCGGGTGACTCTATTAAAGATATGGCAGAGTCGCTTTTTGATGTGAAAAAACAAAGGTTTGCCCCTGACAAATCCGGCTATATTTCGAATGATTTTTTCAAAACAGTTGAAAAAACAGCCAAAAATCTGCAATGGAAAACAGCCGGTATCTGGGGAACCGTTGCTGCTGGATGCATTGGAGGCGGTATGTTTTTGATTCAGAAATTCTCACGGCCTAAAAAATCCGCAGTTCAAACTCCCGCTAAATAGCTGAATATAAAGTCGTAATTGAAAAATGTTAAGAAATATTTAGTTCTTTAGAAAATCTTTAAAAGCTTTTTGTTATCAATGTTTGCCGGTGTTTGTTTAATTTTTATCAGACAATTTTGATTATTAAAAATACTTTATTATTTTATACATGAGGAAATGATACAAAATGCACTGGTGTGCTTATAAAGAAAGGAGCATTGTATTATGGGACTTGAACCGGCTAAAAGTATTGATGTAATCGGCAGTGTTCAGACTGCTGGCACAAATACCGTAAAGAAAAAGTCTTCAGAAAAAGAACCTATTTCGTTTTCAGAAGGTAAATCTGTTCCTGAAGAAAATTATCCGGGACTGGGAGTTGAAAAATCACAGGACGAAGACTCCCGGCTTGATAAACTTGCGGCAAGAGAATTGAAAAAATTGGATAGAGCGATTGAACGTCAGGAACGCAGACTGGAGAAAGCCGAAAGAAAAATGGAAAAATACGGCTCTGAAAAAGTTTCAGCATACGGATATCAGAAGATGCAGGAAGAATTGGATGCGTTAATATCAGATCGTGATAAGCTTGTAAACGGCGAAAATGTTGAAGAAATCCTGAGCAAATATGCGCCTGAAGCCATGGCAAGAAATGAACGACGTGAACAAAAACCTATAAAACGGGAGTTGAATGAAATCGACTCTCAAATAAAGAAAAAATCCGCAGAGCTTTACAGAACACGTGACTACGGCGAAAACTCGGAAAGTGCAAAATTAAGGGCAGAACTAGATGATTTGTACATCAAAAAATCAGAATTGGAATCTAAGTTAAATAATTCTTCTGATGAATCTTCGGAAGCAGTAAAATCTGGAAAAGCCGAAGATAATGGTTCTATCAAAAAAGAGCCGAGAGTTTCTACGGCTAATCCAAAAGAAGTGAGTGAAATCTGTGACGATATGTTTAAGGCAATTGACGGAATCGGAACGGATGATGAACTTTTTGAAAAAACTCTTTCCAGATTGAATAAAGATAACATAATAGAGGTTATGGATCAATGGAATAAAACTTACGGCAAAGATTATAAGGAAACGTTTATGGATTCTTTTATGAACGATGCCGACAAAAAACAACAGAGAGAATTCGGTGTTAAGATTGTTCATATGCTGGAACAACGGGCTAAAGAAGCAGGACTTGATTTTGAAGCAAAAAGCGCTTATATGAAAATGGAGCTTAATCAAGGTGTTGCCCTGACACAGCGTTCCATGATTAATATGCTCGGTCACAACATAAGCCAGATGTTCGGCGAAATTAAGGAAAAGGAGCAGGGACTCTAAACTTTTGAAAATTTTTACTAAAATAAAAAGGCGGAATTTTAATTCCGCCTTTTATTTATTCTGAGTTTTTCTACTATTACACTTGAGAAACAGAAATACTTGTTATGCCGGAGTTTCTCGCACTGTCCATAAGTTTTACAACGGCACCGTGGGTTGACTCTCCGTCGGCTTCTATCATCATTCCGTCCGGATAATTTGAAACATTCTGTTTGATGTAGTTTTCAAGCTCATTCACCGGAATTTCTTCTCCGCCGATATAATATTTGTTGTCTGCCGTTACATTCACTGTCAGAATTTTTGTGTCCTGTTTAACCTGTTCTTCCGCAACATTTTCGGGTACCGTCAGGTTCAATCCCTGCTGATCAAGCAATGGCGCAATTACCATCATGATAATCAACAGGACAAGAAAAATATCTGTCAGCGGTGTTATGTTTATTTCATTAAATTCTCCACGGTTACGGCTCATTTTTAGACTCCTTGTTTATTTTCTTTGAGGTCTTTTTGTTCTTTTTTGCTTAACGGTTCGCCTGCTACAATAAGCTTTTTATATTCTGCATCCTGCGCTGCATTCATTATTTTCATAATCTCGGCACTTTTTACGCTTTCGTCTGCCTTTACAACAACTTCAGGTTTCTCTATGGTTTCTTTTAAAGCAACAAGTTCATCAGTCAATTGTTCTTCTGTTATCGGAGTTCCGTTCAAATACATCTGACCGTCTTTCGTAATTGAAATAGTCGCATTTTTCTGCTCTATTGCAACCCCGCTGTTAATCTCCGGAATTGTGATTGCATTGTCCATTGACTGAAACGTCGGCGCTACAACCATCATGATGATTAACAGCACCAGAAAAATGTCTGTCAACGGTGTTATGTTTATTTCCGTAAAAAGTTTTCCTTTGTTATTTGAACTGAATGCCATTTTAGTTTTTCCTTTGTTGTTTTGTTTTTATAAAGAAACATTTGAAGCGGTTTTGTTTGATTCGTCTTCTGAATCCACAAAGCTTAAGAATAACAGTTTAATTAACTGGAAATCGTCTTCATAGCGTTTAACTATTGACTGGAATGAGTTGTAGAATACAACCGCAACAATCGCAACACCAAGACCGAATGCCGTTGCAATCAGGGCTGAACCGATACCCATTGCTACTGCTGCGGACTGGTTCCCTTGAGTTGCAAGATCCTGGAATGTATAAAGGATTCTCACAACTGTTCCGAACAAACCTAAGAACGGTGCAACACCGCCGATTGTACCTAAAATCGTTAAGTGGCTTTCAAGTTTTCTTGTGGCAAGTGCTGCCGCAATATCAAAAGATCTTGAAAATCCGTTTCTTTGTTCTGAAAAAATTCTGACTGCTTCTTCAGTAACTTCTCCGATTACACCGCCGCAGTTCTCAGCAATGCTCTGCGCTCCCTGAAGATTGTTCTTTGCAAGTTCTCTTTGCAATTTCGGAATGAACAATACAACATCCCGTTTGTTCTTTTTGTAGAATTGAAATCTGTTGAATACTACCGCTACTACCAGTATTGAACAAATCAATATCGGCAGAAGTACCGGCCAGTCCATTTCAATTGAGTGTAATAGTAGTTCCATTTTTTCTCCTTTTTTTATTATAGCTTACAATATT
>CALUTA010000045.1 GCA_944323585.1 Candidatus Gastranaerophilales bacterium | reverse complement strand
TGGAGACGAGGGGAGTCGAACCCCTGTCCAAAATGGATTGTAACCGACGTCTACGAGTGTAGATTTTCATTTTCTCGGCTGATTCGGGGGAAAATCAGAACCTTATAAATCAGCCCAAGGTTTTATTTAAGGGAAACTCTAAACCCCTGACGGTTATCTGGATACGTCTACCGTCATTGACGTACTGCGCTTGCATAATGGACCCATAAAACCGGCAAGCTGGGCTCTATGAGTAGCTATAATCGCAAACTAGGCAGCTTTTGCATATGCTGCTTTGCTGAAGTCTGCTTCAACTACGTTAGCATTTAATTTGTTTTGCTCGTTGATAACCGTGAACAGCGCACGAACCCGCAGCCTGTTCCAACCGAAACATCCTGTCAAATCCAAAACGTCCCCATAAATTCTCAATTATAAATGTACAAGACCGCGCGTTGTGCGGTTCAAATCCAGTCACTGTATGAAGAGATTCTTCAATTGCAGCTAAATTCATGGAACCGTGACGCCATTTTCTATAATTCGAGCTTTCCGCTCTCATTAAGAAAAGAAGGCAACCGTCCCCATAAATTCAATCATAATTATCATTTGCCATATACATATACAAAAATAGAATAAATTTGTCATTGCGAGCCTGAATAGACGAAGCAATCCAGCTGATTAATGTATAAAAGAAACCCTGTGGACAACCGGACATTTTGCACGAAATCAAAGATTTTGGCAAAGCAGGCAAACAAGTTCAGGATTACATAAAAAAGCTGGATTCTTCGGGCTATGCCCTCAGAATGACGGTAGGCTAAAAATCCCATAACGATTCGGCATGTCAATGGATAATTACGAATTCAATTATAAATGTGCAATTCTGTAGGTGTGAAATTTCACTCACAGCCCGTTCTATAATTATAACCGCATTTTTGATTTTTTCAAGTGAAAATAAATAATAAATTTGAAAATTTTTCAATAATATTTTATTATTTAACTTTTTTCAAAGAATCAGCGGCGATTTTTTTCAGGTTTGCGGAGTTGATGCTGTCGCGAACCATTTGAGCACCTTCCTGATAAGCTTTTTTTACAAGCGCATCAGTTTTTATGCTGTCCCAGTATTTGATGGCTTTTACATTGCCGTCCCATGCCCAGAGACAGTTGTTTTTTGCCTGTTTTTCGCCTTCTAAAAGTCTGTGGTATTCTTTTGTCGGAAGATTTTTATAATCCACGGTTTCAAGAGCGGAAGATTTAACTGCTTCCAGTGCTTTTTGTCCATGCATACCTGTTTCGCATGAAGAAGCCCCCAATCCTAAAAGAGCGCTCATTCCGGCAATTTTTATATTCTGTACAATATTCATTTTTTTAATCCCTTTCGTCTGTAATATAATTCTGCACGGCACAAATCTCATCAGCAAGTGTCATTTGCGGGGTTTCAAGTTTCTTTTTCAATACAAAATCAAAAATTTCTTTGTATTTAGGAGAGGGTTCGATTCCCATCATCTCCAGATTTTTACCTGTAATTCGGACTTTAATCTGTTTTAAATTATCCAGATAATGCCGTGCTGGTTTTTCATCTTTTAATATAGCATAAAGAATTAGACTTTCAACCTCTTTATTTTCAAAGGCTTTGTAAATTTCAAAATCATTTTGCGGATTTTTGGCTTCCAGTTCCGCAAAATCGTCAAGAATTTTCTGCTCTTTTCTGGTCAATTCAAGACGTGACAAATCCCTTAAAATTCCTGCATAAATCAACCAGATATTTTCGGAATCGGGCGCATATTTTTTGATTAATTGTTCCGGAGAATTTGCTGGTAATTCAACTTCATTTTCAGTTATGAGTTTGTAAATTTTTTCTTTTATAAACCGCTTGAAAACTTCGTCACTGTTCAGGCCCAGAGTTTCAATCAGTTCTTTTTTTATGCGTTTGTAACACATATCGTAGTTGATGTTTTTTAAATATTCGTCACGCAATTCAAGAGTTTTGTCATCCAATTCAAAACCGAAACGGTGGGAAAATTTGAGAGCACGTATAATTCTTGTCGGATCATCGATGAAGCTTTTATCGTGGAGAATTCTGAGTTTTTTATTTTTCAAATCTTCAAGCCCGCCTGTGAAGTCAAAGATTTCACCTGTGGATAATGATTTGTATAGCGAATTAACCGTAAAATCTCTGCGCATAACGTCTTCCTGTAAAGAACAGCCGATTTTTTCGACCTGCGGAAGATGACCTTTGCGGTCATAGCGTTCTGTTCTGGTTGAGGCTATATCGACTTCCAGCCCTGAAAGTTTAACACGAACCGTTCCGAAATCGGGGTTTGTGCGGACAACTTCAATGTCAGTTTCTTCAGGTCGAATGTTTATGTCATAGAGTTTTTGAAACAGATTCAAAAGGACATCCTTTTGGGATTGTCTGAGCGTTTCGATATCCTCGATGACGCTGCCCTCGTAAACAATATCGACATCAAGCGACTTAATTCCTAGAAGTTCATCTCTCACAACTCCGCCGACAAGGTATAATTTTGAAGTATCGTTTAAACTGATGATGTCCATAATACTGATTTTAGCGTAAAATGGTAAAAAATGGAATAACTTAACCCCTTGCGGCATGTTAAAAAATAAAACTGCAATATTTTATAAAAAAGGGGATTAAAGAGGAGTCATAATGTTACAGGAAGCAACAAAAGCACTAAATTCGGCATTTAATAACAGTTTCATAAAAAAATTAAGCCAGTATCTTCACGACTGTGTGAGAGAAGAGGTTAAAAGCTCTACTTTCAGAAACCTTAAGGGCGACAAGGACAACAAATGGATTTTTCTTCCGGGAGAAGAAGAACTTTTTACGCAAAATAAAGAATACATTTCCCTTGACGGCAAAGACAGCAAACTGACCGAACTTATGCTCCAGAGTGAACTCGGTTCAAAAGATAAATACTTAATTTACGGATATTTGTTTCTTGTCGGCAAAAGCAATAAATCAAAACGGCAGAATGAATTTTTGACTCCGTTATTGTATATGCCCTGCAAGCTGGAGCGAAACGGCGTAAATATTAACTGTCTTCCGCTGGATGAAGTTTTGTCGCTGAACACAGGAGCACTGGCTGCTTTGATGAGAAAGTCGGATGACGAAGATGAAACGGATATTATGCTTGAAGGGCTTCTTGACGTTGTGCCGGAACTTCCTATAACGGAAGAAAAACTCAATATATTTTTGACTACTCTTAAATCCCTTGTTCCGGAAGTCGAGATTTCATGCAACAAATCCGATTACGAAACAGAAGACAATATTTCCAAAACTAACGAAAAAGATTTCTACAAAGAAAAAATCGATGGTGAAAACATTGAAGATGTAATTGAACACGAAGAAAATGCGCAGAAACAAAGGGTTAAGCTGGAAAAAATTTCAGTAACTTATCAAAGCGCAATCATTTTGACAAAACGACCTTCAATGACGGCGGGTGTTCTTCATGAACTCACCAGAATTGCCGAGCAGCCGAGCGGAATTTACAGAGAAACGGCTCTCAGTATAATTAACGAAGAATTTGCGCAGAGCAAAGAAAAATCAGTTCCGATAAAAGATATCAATGCTATAAAGGAATTTTATCCGATAACCCCGCTTTCTCTGTCAGATACCCAGCAGCAGGTAATCAAAAACATTGATAACACGAAGTTTGTAGCTGTTCAGGGGCCTCCCGGAACAGGTAAATCGCAAACTATCGTAAATCTGGTTGCCCATCTTGTCGCAAACGGCAAAACGGTTCTTGTCGCATCCAGAATGGATAAAGCCGTTGATGTTGTGGCTGAAAGGCTTAATGCGCTTGGTGCAAGCCATATGGCGCTTCGTGCGGGACGTCTGAATTATCAGCGTTCTCTGAGCAATGAACTTAATGCGCTTATTGCAGAGCATTCGTCGCTTGACAGCGGTTTTGAAGATGCGCTTTTTGCAGACCTTGATGATATGAAAAACCATCTTGAAATCTTGCGCAAAACAGAAGAAAAGTGCGAACAGATTATAAAACTCGAAAAAATCTGGAGAGAAAAATCAATCGAAGCCGAGGAAGAAAGCGCACTTCACCCCGAATCAGTATTTATCAGACGGAACTTGAAGAAAAATGAGGTTGAGGCAATCCGAAATACTCTTAAAACTCTTCGTGAAAACATTCAAAAATCAGGAATTTTCAGCAAATTTACGAATTTTACAACGCTTTCGCAGCTGAAAAAAATCCTTGAGATGAAAGACTTTGATGCGACTCCTCAAAATCTTTCCAAACTGGCAGAAGAACTCCAGCTTGCCGCAAAGATTTGTGATATGAACAGTGTCGAAGAACAGATTCAGGCACTCGGCAACCTTCACATTATGTCCGAGCAAATCCGCCAGATGAAAAAGAAACAGCCAAAACTTGCTGTGAATATTCTCAAAAACAAACGACGTGAGGCGCTTAGAGCACTTCTGAGGGATGAAAACAAGTGCAGAAGATTGAAAATCCACGCAAAATCTCTTATCTCAAACCGCAAGCGCCAGCAGACAAATATTCTTGAAGAAGAAGATTTTAAACCGCTTCTTGAAGCTTTCCCCTGCTGGTGTGTAACGACTTATGCCGTGTCGGATTCACTTCCGCTAAAGCCCGGCATGTTTGACGTTGCAATTATTGATGAAGCTTCTCAATGCGATATTGCAAGCTGTTTCCCGATACTTTTCCGTGCCAAAAGAGCTGTAATCGTCGGTGATGACAAACAGCTTCCGCATCTTTCATTCCTTGAAAAAGCTAAAGAACAATCTTTCCTCAGCCAGTACGGAATCCCCGACAAATACCAGCTCATCTGGCGGTTTAGAACAAATTCTATGTTCGACCTTGCGGATTATTATTCAATAAATTCCGTTATGCTTGACGAACATTTCAGAAGCCTTCCGCCGATTATCAATTTCTCAAACCACGAGTTCTACAATGACAGAATTCGTGTTATGCGAAAAGATAAGTCGGATGATCTTGTACTTGAACTTGAAGAAGTTAAAGACGGAAAAGTTGATGCTGACGCAACCCGAAATCTTCCGGAAATCGAAGCGGTTGTCAAACGTGTTCATGAAATTGTTATTGAGGACGAGCGCAAAAATCCTGACAATCCTGTTTCTATCGGAATTATTTCCCCGTTCCGCGCGCAGGTTGAACAGTTGAAAGTTTCTCTATCCAAAGTTCTTTCGGATCACATGATTAAGAAACATCAGATTGAAATCGGTACGGCACATACGTTTCAGGGGGACGAAAGAGATATTATGCTCATAAGCTGGGCAATTGCAAACAACAGTTTCCCGCAAAGCCTTATCTTCCTTCAAAAACCAAACCTCTTTAACGTTGCCGTTACCCGTGCCAGAAATAAAGTTATCAATTTTATCTCAAAAGACCCGACAGAACTTCCGGAAGGGCATTTCAGAAATTATATAAACTTTCTGAAACATTATCAAAATATGCGTCAGGCAATGCTTTCAGGAGATATTGCCGAAAACACTTACAAAAACGAACTTGAACAGATTATCGCATCCCAAATCAGAGAACGGGGGCATAAAGTTCAGGCAGGTGCCGAAATTGCCGGATTGTCTGCGGATTTACTTGTTGACGACAAAATCGTTATTGAAGTTGACGGAATGGACGATAAAATCTCCTCAACAATGCCCTCAATGAAAAAACAGGCAATCCTGGAACGCTGCGGGTTTAAGGTAAACAGAATAACCTTCCGTGAGTGGCAATACTCGCCGAATGCCTGCCTTGACAGAGTTCTGAGAGAGCTTAATCCTGAAAAATAATCTGATAATTTAATATAGGGTAAGACCGAATCCCTCCAACTACACATCAAACACTATACTGTAACATGGGTGGAAAGGAGGTGATAAGATGAATAGGCAATTAATAAAAAAAGCCTTACTCGGAATAAGGCTTTTAATTGATTTTATTGTTTATTTCATTTAGGGTCTGTAACGGGTGCTTAGCAGAGCACCCACCCTATATTTATTATAACTTACTTTTTATAAATTTCAAGTGGTTAGGATAATCGAATTATCTTTTTTCAAACTTTATGTCATATCCGAGAATATCGGCCATTATGTAGGCTTCTTTAAGTGAAAACGATTCACGTTTAAGTTTACCGCCTAAACTATCAAGAGTGTAGGCTTTGCCTGTGCGTTTGCTCATCTCATCACACAACTGTGTTAAGGTCATACAATTAAGTGATAATAATGACTTTACTATAGCCCTGATGTTTGTTTCCATTTTTACTTCCTCTTAACAAACTCAATATCATAACCAAGTATGTCTGCTAAAATGTATGCTTCCTTAAGCGTCAAACTTTCACGATTTATTTTATTTGCCAGACTGCCACGTGTGTATGTTTTCTCGGATTTTTCGTTCATAAGCTGTGCCATTTTGGCTATTGTAAAGGCATTCAGTTGCAATAATGATTTAATATAATTTTTAATATTTACCATTTAAATATTATATTAAATATTGACAGAACAAGAAATATATTATAATATTATCACATATTTGTGCTAATTAATACAAATATGTGATAATTATTACATATAAGGACACATTATGCTCGATAAAAGAATTTTCGACTGCTATATTGATTCAAATGAAATAGTTGAACTTTTGAAAATTTTAAACCGTTATCTTAAGGAATATACGGATAAAATTCCCGAAATATTTACGACCTCAATACTCACGAAAACAATACAAACAAGGTGCGAAATTCTGTCGGATAATATTGATGAAATTTGCGCCGAACAAACAGATACCTGCTTTAAAAACCACTAAAAAACCGCCTGAATTCCTTCAAGCGGTTTCTTTTATTATGATTTTATTTTGTCTTACTTAACTTCTTTGATAACAATTGAAGCGTTTTGTCCGCCAAATCCGAATGAATTTGAAAGTGCAGCGTGAACATCTGCTTTTCTTGCTTTGTGCGGAACGTAATCAAGATTTCCGACTTTTTCATCCTGGTTGTCAAGGTTGATTGTCGGAGGAACAATGTGTTCGTTGATTGCCTTAACGCATGCGATACATTCAACAGCCCCCGTTGCGCCCAGAAGGTGTCCGTGCATTGATTTTGTTGATGAAACCATTAAATTCGGGTTTTTAACTTTGTCGCCGAACAACCCTTCAATCGCTTTGCTTTCTGCAATATCGCCAAGACCTGTGCTTGTGCCGTGTGCGTTGATATATTGAATATCTTCGGGTTTAAGTCCTGCGTCTTCCAGTGCAAATTGCATTGAATGAGTTGCGCCCTGACCTTCCGGATCCGGTGCTACAACGTCATAAGCGTCAGCCGTTTGTCCGTAGCCTGCAACTTCAGCGTAAATTTTTGCGCCGCGTTTTTTAGCATGTTCATATTCTTCCAGAACAAGAACCCCTGCGCCTTCGCTCATTACAAAACCGTCACGGTCAACATCCCAAGGACGTGAAGCTTTTTGCGGTTCATCATTGCGTTTTGAAAGGGTTCTGGCTGAAGAGAATGCACCGAGACCGACATCACAAATTGTAGATTCGCATCCGCCCGCAAGAATTATATCAGCGTCCCCGTATTGAATTGAACGGAATGCGTCGCCGATTGAGTGTGTTCCTGTTGCGCAAGCTGAAACTACAACTTTATTGATGCCTTTAAAGCCGTATTTCATTGAGATTCTGCCTGATGCCATGTTCACAATCATCATAGGAATTGTAAACGGAGAACATTTGTTCGGGCCTTTTTCAAGAATTCTTACGTGGTTATCTTCAAATGTTCTGAATCCGCCTGCTGCAGAACTAACGATAACACCGATTTTGTACGGATCAACATCATTTACTTCTTCCAATTTTGCATCTTTAACTGCTTCTTCAGCCGCAATTAATGCAAACTGGATAAAACGATCCATTTTTTTAGCTTCTTTCGGGTCAATATAATCTTCGGCATTGAAATTCTTTACTTCGCCCGAAATTTTAACAACGTGTTTTGAAATATCGATTAATTCTGACGTTGAAATTCCGCTTTTACCTTCTACAAGGCTGTTCCAAAATTTGTCTACCCCTATACCGAAAGGTGTTACTGCTCCCAGCCCTGTTATTACAACTCTTCTTTTAGACATCTCTTTACCTTTTCAATTATTCTCAACCGATTACCGTTGCAAGCTTTTTATCTTACAAACATTAAAGAAGCCCTTATCCATACAGTAATCGAAAACGTATTATAAAATAAACTTTTTTTAAATATACGAGGGGAAAATGAATATTCAATTTTCACCCCCGTAAATCTTTTGTATTCCCTGCCTGAAACAGCAAGGTATAAATCATTCGGCAGCGGCTAATGCTACTGATCCGATTATCCGCAAATTTGCGGGCACACAGATTAATTATTTGTGTGAATCAATATAATTTACAGCATCTTGAACTGTTTGAATTTTTTCAGCTTCTTCATCAGGAATTTCGCAGCCGAATTCTTCTTCAAAAGCCATAACCAATTCAACAGTGTCTAATGAATCAGCGCCCAAATCTGCTGTGAAGCTTGCTTCAGGAGTAACTAATGATTCATCAACGCTTAATTGATCAACTACAACTTTTTTAACTTTTTCCAATGTACTCATCTTTTTTTCCTCATAAATTATTGTATTACTACACGTTTTTATTATGCGCTCTCGCGTCTACAAAACATTATAGACGGCACAAGATTTTTTTGCAAGGAATTTACATTTCCTCAGGCAGATTGTTAAAAATCTTTACTTTTTAGATAATCAATCCGCCGTCTACTTCCAGCACCTGACCTGTGATGTAATCGGAATCTGCCGCTAAAAATTTAACGGCTTTTGCGATATCTTCCGGTTCGCCGAGACGTTTCAGCGGAATGAAGTCCGTGAATTTTGATGTATCAAGATCCTTTGTCATATCGGTATTGATAAATCCCGGAGCGATTGCGTTTACTCTGATACCTCTTGAGCCGAGTTCTTTTGCTAAAGTTTTGGTTAAGCCGATTAGTCCTGCTTTTGCCGCAGAATAATTTGCCTGTCCTGCGTTGCCTGAAACTCCGACTACACTTGACATATTGACGATAGCACCGCTTCTTTGTTTCATCATAACCTTAACTACAGGCTGTGAAACATAAAATGCGCTTGAAAGGTTTGTGTTAATTACAGCGTCCCAGTTTTCGGCACTCATTCGCATAAACAACCCATCTCTTGTGATGCCTGCATTGTTTACTAAAACGTCAATTCTTCCGAATTTTTCAATTACTGCTTCAACACCCTTTTGGGCTTCTTCTTTGTTTGAAACATCAAACTTGAAAGCTTCTGCCTGTACGCCTAAAGCTTTAAGTTCATCCACTGTTTTTTTTGCGGCTTCTTCGTTTCCTGCAAAGTTTACTGCTATATCATAACCTGCTTTTGCAAGTTCTATTGCGCATGCTTTGCCTATCCCACGGGAAGCCCCCGTTATTAATGCTAATTTTTCAGACATTTATTTTCTCCTTATTTCTAAAAATTTTAAACTGCTGCCAACTGCTCTTTCAATGCTGTAACCGCTGTTTCAAGAGAAGCTTTATCAAATACGTTATATACAGCAGCATCTGGTATAATTTTTTTGTTCAAACCTGCAAGTACTTTTCCGGGGCCGATTTCTACAAATATTTCGACACCTTCTTCTGCCATTTTCTGAATTGTCTGTGTCCAGTAAACTGATGAATAAATTTGTTTCGGCATCTTTGTTCTGAAGTCTTCAGCATTAGTTGTAAGAGATGCGTCAACATTTGTCACAACAGGAATTGAAGCGTTGTTTAATTCCAAATCCGAAACGAATTTTTCAAATTCTTTGCCTGCATTTTCCATAAACTTTGAATGAAATGCGCCTGAAACGGCAAGAGGAACAACTCTTCTTGCACCTTTTTCAAGAAGAATTTCGCCGGCTTTTTGGACGGCTTTTTCGTCGCCCGTGATAACAACCTGAGCCGGAGAGTTGTAGTTTGCAACATCAACATAACCTATAGAAGAGGCTTCTTTCAATGCGTCTTCAACAGAACCTGCAGGCGCGTTTAAGACAGCCGCCATGGCTCCGTCTTTTGTTTCGCTCATAAGGTCGGCTCTTTTTTGGATTGCTTTAAGCGCTGTATCCAAAGACATAACACCTGCAGCATACATTGCGCAATACTCGCCCAGTGAGTGGCCTGCAACAAAATCTGCATTTATTCCGCATTCTGATTTTAATGCTTCCAG
>CALUTA010000044.1 GCA_944323585.1 Candidatus Gastranaerophilales bacterium | reverse complement strand
TTTTCCAGAGTTGATCTTGTTATGTCGCCTGACAGCGGAAGCGCTCAGCTTGCCTGGGCAAGTAATAAACCTTCCGTAATTGCAATATATACCTGCACCCCGCCCAAATATTACGGACCGTTCGGGGCGGACAAATATGTTTCAATCAACGGCGGATTAAAGTGCCAGCCCTGTCCTTACACTAAAACCTGCCCTAAGGAAGGCGATAATTACAAACTCTGTACTAAAAATCCTCCGCCCGAAAAAATACTAAATATTGTAAAAAAAATGCTTGATTTTAACACAGCGGCCTCATAATACGCTATAATTTAAGTGTATTTTGGCTTATATACTTGAAGGGGCATAATGAGTTTCTTTGACAAATTAAAAGAATACAGAAAAACTTTAGCGGAAATAGAAAACAGCGTTTACGGAAATAAACAGGATTATCTTGAGGTTTACGAACGTAATCTTGAGCTGGAAAAACAGATTGCCGCAAGAACTCAGGAACTCAATATCGCCAACAAAAGAATGCTTACGCTTCAGCATATCTGGGAGATGATGAATTCTTCCAGACCTCTTGAGAGTGTTCTTGAAACTATTGTAAACAGCCTTCAAGGGGAACTCGGGTATCTTCACAGTACGATTTTAAGGCTTCAAAAAGATGAAAAAGGGTCTTATATGTCGGTAATTGCGGAGGCTGACAATTCTGTAATTAAGCGGGTTAATTCAATAATCCAAATCCCGATGCAGATGCGAAGACTAAACTATTTTGAAGATAGTTTTTATGCAGAAGCGCTAAATAAAAGAGAAATTCGGACAACAAAAAATATTGCAGAAGCCCTAAAAAGTATAATTCCGGATCTTCCGCAAAATATTTCCGACAAGGTTATGAGCGGAATTCAGAGCAAACTGTTGATTGTAATTCCGCTTTATACGAGAAACAATCCTTTCGGGTGGTTTTGCGTGTTTTCATCACGTGACGAACTTGCAGACAGCGAAACTGATTTTCTGACGATTTTTGCCCAGCAGATTGAAATGGCAATAACTATTGCGGATTTGTTTCAGGCGGTCAGGGAACAGGCGATTACGGACGGACTCACGGGGCTTTATAACAGAAGATATTTTGAAGAATATATTTCAAAAGAAGTTACCCGTTCACTTCGTCAAAAACAACCGTTCAGCATAATCGGGCTGGATCTGGATTTTTTGAAGAAAATTAATGACCGGTTCGGGCATGCATACGGAGATCTTGCGATTAGAACTGTTGCTGATGTTTTAAAAAGCAATGCAAGGTCAATAGATGTTGCGGCACGAATGGGCGGAGAAGAATTTAATATCCTTCTTCCGGGGATTGACTCAAAAGGTGCAATGACAGCTGCAGAGAGAATCCGAAAAGCAATTGAAGCACGTGAACTTGATACAATCGGGCATATTACGGCAAGTATAGGTGTTGCATCATTTCCGGAGCATTCGGACAGCCTTGAGGAAGTTCTTGAACTTACGGATCAGGCTATGTATCAGTCTAAACGCAACGGAAGAAACCAGGTTACTCTTGCCAAACCGGTTTCCGAAACAAGCTGGCAGGAAGTCGCAGTGAATACATTTATGGATATCCTGTCAAAACATAATGTCCCGATTGACGGAACGCTTTCCAATGAACTTGTGGAAAAACTTTCAAACATCAATCAGCAGACAGAAATGCCTAAAGAAATTCTCTATACTGTAGCGGATATGCTCACCAGAACCTACAATCCTCTGCATGAAGCAGGCTCGGTTAAATCAAAAGTTCTGCTGGCATCTTCTCTTGCCAAAAGGTTTGATCTTTCAAAGGATGAAATTGACAGACTTAAAGTTGCGGTGCTTTTGTATGATATCGGAAATATTATGCTTCCAAAAGAAATTTTGCAAAAGGCGGCTCCGCTGACGGATGAAGAGCGCAGGCATGTTCAGGAACATCCTGTGATTGCGGCAAGAGATATTTTGAAACCAATTTCTTATGTTCAGGATATTATTCCGATTATTGAGCATCATCACGAAAATTGGGACGGAACAGGTTATCCGGGTAAAATTTCCAAAGATGAAATTCCGATAACTTCCCAGATAATTTTGATTGTGGATGCTTATTTTGCGCTGACGGAACAAAGGCCTTACAGAGCAAAACTTTCGCCGGTTGAAGCTCTGATTGAGATTAAGAAAGACACCGGCAAAAAATGGTCAGAGGCACTGGTGCAGGAATTTGTCACATTGATTGAGCATGACCTGAATTAATTCTTTACAGGCGGAGCCGGTCAGAAAAGATTGATTATGAAAGAAAAAGAATTTATAAATACAATTAAGACAGTTCTGAATTCTTCGTATATAGGGGATGACTGTGCCTATCTCAAGAGCCTTGGAGTTGTGATTTCGCAGGACAATCTTGTGGAAGATGTTCATTTTAAACTTGATTGGACAACCCCGTATCAGCTGGGCTGGAAGTCAGCAATGGTAAATATTTCTGACATTTGTGCAAGCGGGGCAAAGCCGGCATTTTTAACTGTAGGATTGTCACTGCCGGAGAATATTTCAGTTGATTTTATAAAAGATTTTTACAGAGGGATGAAAGATGCTTCGGCTGATGTTGAAATTGTCGGCGGTGACATTACCGGAGCCGACAAAATTTTTATTTCCGTAACCGCTATCGGAAAAACTGAGGGGCGAAAAATTTCATCAAGAAAAAATGCAAAAATCGGACAAAAAATAGTTGTGTCAGGCCCTCATGGTTCAAGCGGGGCAGGGTTGAGGCTTCTGGCGGAAGGAAAATCCGAACCGCAAAAATTTATAGACGCACATCTGATGCCGTCAGCGCAGATTGAATTTTCTAAAAAAATATCAAAATCAATGAAAAATGATTATGCCATGATGGACACATCAGACGGATTTATGGACGCACTGTCGCAGATTGCGGATGCTAGCGGCGTTAATCTTGAAATTGATTTTTCAAAAATTCCGTTTGACGAAGATTTAAAAATGTTTGAAGATTATGAAGGTTTAATCTTTTTTGGCGGGGAAGATTATCAGCTTGCTGCAACTGTTGATGAGGAAGCTGCGGAAGGTTTGACAGTAATAGGCGAAGTTAAGCAAGGTTCCGGTGTCACTGTTTTGTATGAAAACAATATCAAAAAACATTTCTCAAAATCTGATGTGGAAGAAAAAATTTTTAATCATTTTTAACTCTCAAATTTAACCGAGTTTTCTTGCAAGCGAAAGCCCCGCAGGAAGAGTAAGAACAACGTTTTCATAATCCGGATGCCTGCTTATTTCGTCAATGAAAGGCTTAACCTTCTGTTCGTGGGAAAGCACGTTGTCCACTGCCAAAAATCCGCCCCTAACAAGATGCGGATGAATCAGTTCAAAATATTTTAAAGTTTCGCTTTTGTTTGCGTCTATAAAAACAAAGTCAAATTTTTCATCTTCAGGCATATATTCCAAAATTTTTATTGCAGACCCCTCTAACGTTGTAATGATATCCAGAACCCCGCATTTTTCAAAGTTTTCACGGGCAGGTTTAATCCGTTTTTCGTAAAATTCGATTGTCGTAAGCTTTCCGCCTGTTTCTTTAAGCGCTTTTGCAATCCATATCCCTGAATATCCGTTTGAAGTGCCAAGTTCCAAGACATTTTTTGATTTTGCAGTGCGGATAAGAAGGTTCAAAAATTCTCCGGTTACACGTGATATGTTCCAGAATTGCCGTTGAGTCTTTTCCAGTTCCAGTAATGTTTCCTGCGTTGCAATATCAAATTGTTCTATCATTTGTTTATCTTCTTAACTTTGTCTACGACTACGATTGAGTTAATCGGTATTTCAACGGAATTTGATTTGATAACCTTTTTATTTGCAAGGTCTACAATCGTATATTTTTTTGCCTGTGTGTCTGTGACAATCGCAAGGTCTGTGTTATCTATCCTGAAAATTTTTGTTGAAAATCCGTTTGTACCGAGTTTAATAACATCTGTCAGCTGGTCTGTTTCGGTGTCAATTACGCAGATTTCGTTGCTGACAGCTCCGAGAATGTACAGCATTCCCTTATATACAAGCATATCAACAGGTTTTTCCGTAATATCGGTTTCGCCGACAAGCCCGACCGTTGCATAATCAATTATTGCAAGTCTGTTTTTTGTGCGGCTTGTGATGTAGATTTTCCCGTTGGCATATGCGATTTTTGAAGTATTCGGGAAACGTCCGATTTCTTTCAGGAGATATTTGTTGTCTAATTCTACTGCCCAGATTTCGTTTGATTTTTTGTCAACATAAAAAATCTTTGAACCGTCTTCGCTTAATGTCAATTTTTCGCACATTCCGTTGAGTTTCAACTGTCTTTTCAGCGTCATTGTGTCAAGGTTTAATACATAAATGCTTGCGTCCGAAGGAGCCGCAATGTATGCAATTTTGTTTTTCCTGTCAATAATTATTTCATCAGGCTGGGTTTTTAATTCTATTTGTTTGATAATTTGTTCATCAGCAAGCGAGATTATGTCTACAGATTTTTTGTTGTAAGAGGTTACAAGAAGAAATTTGCCGTCGTAACCTTTTACTGAAATCGGTATATTGTCTTGCGAAAGCGCATATTCAGGCGTTTGTTTTGAGGGATTCACGACCTGAATGTTTTTTGACATATTTGTTGTTGCATAGATTGTTTTGTTTGCCAGCTGCGGAATTAGAGAAAGCGAATTAACAACTGTATTTTTGCCGGTAGACGGAACCACTTTCAGCGTTGGGTCATGGACTGTTGTAATCTGAAGGTTGCCGATAATTCCCTGCATATTTTCGGGGATTACAAGACCTCTCGGTACAAGCATATCCTGAGGCAAAAGTCCTGATTTAATCTGGTGCGGAGGGGTTTGGAGTTTTACGATTCCTTTTCTTCCGTCAGGCATATCCGTTACTTTTAAAAGCACGTAATCATTGTTGAAAATTATAACATCCGGTTTTTCTGAGATTTTTTTGTTTTTCGGAATTGTTTCTGATATTTCAAGTGTTTCAGGATCGAGTATGCGTGCCGGAATTACCGGAAGATAAATTGTGTTGTCAGGCAAAATTATAACCCCGTCAAAACGAAAGTTTGTATTCGGGAAGGACTGATTAACTATATTTTTAACATCATCCGGAAGTTTTGCCGCATAAGCATACCCTGCGGTTGTTAAAAATATAATCAGAGCAATCAGAAATTTGCGCATTATTTAAAAACTCCTTTAACTTTGTGCAAAAGATTTTCGTTTTGTTTTTCGTTCAATTTTTTGCCGCTTTTAAGTTCATAAAGTTTTTTGTACAGTTGTTTCTCTTCTTCAGACGGCTGGGTTGGAATCAGGACGTTTATTATAACAATATGATCGCCTCTTTGCGACGGTCTTGATATAACAGGAACTCCCGCTCCTTTAATTTTTATGGTATTTCCGCTCTGTGCTCCTGACGGAATTTTGATTTTCTTTATGCCGTCAAGAGTTCCGATTTGGATTTCATCTCCCAATACTGCCTGCGACGGGTCAATCTCAACCGTTGAATAAACATTGATACCGTCACGTTTGTAGTATTTTGAAGCTTTGACATGAATAACTACGTATAAATCTCCGGCGGGGCCTCCGTTTGAGCCTGCATCACCTTCTCCGGAAACTCTGATTTTTGAAAGATTGTCAACACCTGCCGGAATTTTGATTTCAATTTTTTTCTCTTTTTCAAGTTTCCCGTAACCTTTGCAGGCCTTGCACGGTGTGCCGATTTTCTGTCCTGTGCCTCTGCAGTCGGGGCAAATTGAAATTTGCGAAATTGCACCGAGCGGTGTTCTTGTCACAGTCTGCACCTGTCCTGTTCCGTGACATGTCGGACAGGTTATGGGCTGGGTGCCTTTTTGTGCACCTGTTCCTCCGCATTCGGGGCAAACTTCAAGATGGTCGAATTTTATTTCTTTAGTAGTACCAAATACTGCTTCTTTAAAGTCAATTTCGATATCATATCTCAGATCATCCCCTCGTTTGGGGGCATTCGGGTCAGGCCCTGAGCCAAATCCGAAACCGCCGAATCCGCCAAAGAATGAATTGAATATGTCATTCAAATCCCCAAAACCGCCTGCGAACGGGCCGCCGGTGTCAAAGCCGGCATTCTTCAGTCCGTCTTCTCCGTAGCGGTCGTATGTGGCACGCTTGTTGTCGTCCATCAGTGTTTCATAAGCTTTGCCGAGTTCTTTGAATTTTTCTTCTGCATCCGGTGCTTTGTTTACATCGGGGTGTAAGGTTCTCGCTTTTTTTCTGAAAGCTGATTTTATTTCTTCTTTTGTTGCTGTTTGGGATACTTCCAATATTTCGTAGTAATTTGCCATTTTTTTTGTTTCTTTTTATTTATTGCAAGACGCCGGATAATTGTTTTATTGGAATGCGCCTGTGCATTTGTTTACCTGTGCTTTTATTATTTTAGATTTAATTTTCTGCTGTAGCTACGTTAACGAGCGAGGGTCTTAGAACTTTGTCGCCCATTTTGTAACCTTTTTGCAGTTCTGCAATAATCGTGTGTTCCGGATGTTCGGAAGTCGGAGTCTGCATAACCGCTTCATGGAAATTCGGATCAAATATTTGTCCTTGAGCCTCGATTGTTTCAAGTCCTAATTTGCTGAGAGTATCGAATACCTGTTTGTGGATAAGATTAAAGCTTTCTTTGCATTTTTCGCAATCATCCACATTCTCAAGGGCTTTAGCTCCTCTTTCAAAGTTATCAAGAACTTCAACCATTTTTTTTAAGGCATTTTCAGCGCCGTATTTAAGAAGGCTTTCTCTTTCCTGCGCCTGACGTTTGCGGTAATTGTCAAAGTCTGCTGCAAGTCTTATATACTGGTTATTTAGTTCGTCATATTTAGCCTGAAGTGCTGACAGTTCATCATTTCCTTCTGAGTCTGTTTTTTTATCAGAAGTTTCAGAAGAATTTTCGTTCTCCTGAGCCAAGTCTTGTTCGTTAATAGTTTCCTCGTTTTGATCCTTTTTAAAAGGATTGTTATTGTGTTTTTGTGTCATTTTCCCTACCTCTACAATATAGTATAACTTAATTATAATTTATCAAGTTGATAATAAGGATAAATTTTATTATTTTTTAATAATTAGAACAGGAAAAAAGTATAGTTTTTATATTTTCTTTACATTATTTAACTTATTTACATCTGGAAATATTGTTGTATTATCATGTATGTAGCAGTTAATATATTTTATATCTTTTCGGAGGAAAAGTGACAGAGAAATATTACATAAAAGGCGGGACCCCACTAAGAGGTGAAGTAAAAATCGGCGGAGCGAAGAACTCTGTACTTAAACTTATGGCTGCAGCGCTTCTGGCGAAAGGTGCAACAAAGATTTATAATGTTCCGGATTTGACGGACGTTGAAATAATGTTAAATGTTATTGCCCAGCTCGGGGCAAAAACAACATATGACAAGGCTGAAAAATCAGTTGTGATTGATGCAACGGATTTGACAAGTATAACTGCCAAGTATGAATTGGTCAGCAAAATGCGGGCTTCATTTATTGTTTTAGGCGCATTGATTTCAAGATGCAAAGAAGCAATCGTGGCACTCCCTGGCGGTTGTGCAATCGGAGAACGCCGTGTTGACTTTCATATCAGAGGCCTTGAAGCTCTGGGGGCTAAAATAAAAATTGAAAACGGCTATGTTCACGCAAAAGCTTCCAAATTGACAGGAACAGATATTTATCTTGATATTCCATCAGTTGGTGCGACAGAAAACCTTATGCTTGCAGGTGTTCTGGCTGACGGATCAACAAGAATTCAGAATGCTGCACAAGAACCTGAAATTGTTGATCTTGCAAACTTTTTAAACGCAATGGGTGCTGATGTTAATGGTGCCGGCACTTCCGAAATTGTTATAAACGGAGTAAAGCAGGAACAGCTTCATCCGATAGAATATACAACAATTCCTGACAGAATTGAAGCCGGTACGTTTATGACTGCTATTATTGCAACACGCGGGAAAGCAATTATCAGAGATGTTTTTCCGGCACACCTGACGTTCTTTACGGATAAACTTCTCAAGATGGGTGCAAATATCAAACTTATCGAGCCGAATTCTCTTGAAGTAAGCTGCAAAAACAGACTCAACTCAATTAATTTTATAACTCAGCCTTATCCGGGATTTCCGACAGACTTGCAGTCAATGGCCATGACGCTTTTGACAACGGCAAACGGTGTCGGTATTATTACCGAAAGCCTTTATGAAAACAGGTTTATGCAGGTTCCGGAACTCAGACGTATGGGGGCTGATATTCATCAGGACAGAAATCATGCTATTATTAAAGGTGTTAAAAAACTTACAGGTGCAACACTTGCCGCAAGCGACCTCAGAGCAGGGGCATCGCTCGTTGTGGCAGCCTTAATGGCAGAAGGCAATTCAGTTATCGAAAATCTACATCATATAGATAGAGGATACGAAAAATTTGAAAATAAGATAAGATTGTTGGGAGGCAAGATAGAAAGAAGAGACGACATATTGCCTGTGAACCTAACGGAGGATATACATAATGAGTCCTACTTATAAACGTTGGTATGACCACGATCCGCTACTTTTGGAAGTTATTGAGCTTTTGAAAAATTATCAAAAAGAATTGAGAGCTCAGGCTGAAATATTCTTAGCTAAAATAGAAGAAAAAGTATCAAAAGAAACAATTGAAAAATTCTATCAGATGACAAAAGAAACCAACGCTAACAATCGCTGGTACGACAAGGATCCGGTTATATCAAGAACAGTTGAAATTTTGCGTATAGTGCCTCCGGAAGCACAGAAAATATGTGCGGAAAACTTTATCAGAACTCTGAAAGAACTGGGCATTGAATACGAAAGCCCGAATAAGGATAATAAATAGAAAGCCGGTTTGTAAAAATCCGGCTTTTTTAGGTTAAAATATTGTAGTGTTTACGATAAATAATTTGGACAACGAAAATTATTCACAGTTTCAGTATCTTGTAAAGTCAAGGTATTCTTTTGTTGCGACCGGATTGATAACAATTTTGAGATTGTTTTTGCTGAAACAGACCGCGAAAATCTCAAAAAAGAAAGTCCTTTTTATAACTTCAACAGAACAAAATGCTCTTAAATATCAGAACGATTTACAGCGTGCGTTTGACGTGAAGGCGGAAATTCTGCCGTTTCAAAATATTTCTATGTACGAAACAATTTCGCCGAACGGTTACGAATACGGTGAACAAATCAGAATTCTGAGAGAAAAACCCGAAATAGTTATTGCACCTGTCAAGGTTATGCTTGAAAAATTTCCTGATGAAGAATTTTTTGAAAAAAATTCGATAAAGATTAAAGTCGGTGAAGATGTTGATACTAAAAAAATCGGCGAAACCCTTGTCCAATTCGGCTATAAGCGTTCAACCATGGTGAGCGATATCGGCGAATTTTCAATCAGAGGCGATATTATAGATGTTTATTCGCTGGACAAAAAGCCTGTCAGGATTGAACTCTGGGGAGATGAGGTCGTTGATTTAAGGTACTTTGACAACGAAACCCAAAAATCAATCGAAAAAGTTAAAGAGGTTGAAATTCTGCCTGTTCACAAGTTTATACTTACAGATGAAAATAGAAAGACTTTTAATCTTTCGCCTGAGCTTTCCGAACAATTGCAGGAAGAAGGGTATTTTGAAGGGATTGATGTTTATCAGAGTTATTTCAATTCAAAATTGGTGACGGTTCTGGATTATCTGAAGGATTATGTTGTAATAATTGATGAAACAGCAGAAGTTTATTCAAAATTTGAGAGTTTTGATGACGGGTACAAGGATCAGATTGCCGAAAATCTTAAACTCGGACTTCATTATGAATTGAAAGATAAAAACCATGTTGTTTTCGAAGATTTTATACAGAAGCTTGCGGGGTTTGTGAAGATAGGATTTAACAATTTTCTTGATGATGAAATGGATGAAATTGTTGAATTTAATACTCTTCCTCTCAAAAATTTTGAGGCAAATCTTGATGATATCTCGCAGTTTATAAAAGAAAATTCAGGCTATGATATTGTGATAGCAACCGACTACAAAGAACGTGTTAAAGAAATTCTGAAGGAAAGAGAAGTTTTCAAGATAATAGAATTCACGGACAGCATAACTTCTCACGGCGGGATTCTTGAGGATTTCAAGACAATAATTTTTACTGACCGTGAACTTTTTAACAAACGATCTAAAGAAGTTACGGCCTCGCGCAAGTCTTATTACAAAGAAAAACCGGAATATATCGAAAATATTAATGATAT
>CALUTA010000043.1 GCA_944323585.1 Candidatus Gastranaerophilales bacterium | reverse complement strand
GATGCTGCTCAGAGAAGTTTAAAGTGTACTGAAAAGCAGGCTAAATTGAAGATGTCATCGTTATATGATGCGATAATTCAATTGGAGAAACTTGATGATAATAAATATTGCGTTTCATCAGTAATGGAAATCACGTCTACCAAATCATCTTCACTTGTTATGGATGAAGTTGTTAAGTATCTTGACGGTTTGTATGTACTTGATCTTCCTGAACATTTTTATGGCGGTGCAGAAGCTCCGAAGGATGCAAAATCTTCAAAGACTTTCCGCTCCCGTTTGAAAAAATAGACTGTCTGGCGTTTATGTCATTCAATTTGTTAAGGTGAATTTTCAACAGATTGCTGTCATTCAGTTTTTCATTAATAAGGTTGATTCCGGGAGTAATATACTGGGGCATTAAAATTTTATTTACAAGATATCCTATCGGCTGGGTAAATAGCAGGCATGACGCCACACCACCGAGGGTTTTTAAAATTTTGTTCTTAACAATAAGATGGTTCTGGTAGTTTTGAAGTGCATTTTTTAACGCCATATTGGTCTGATCCTGCCCGAATAGCTGTTTTGCGTTTTTGAGCGTGTTTTTATATTTTTCTGTAACACTTGTCGGGATACTCTTGTCCGTAATGCCTTGTTTAAGCTTTTCTTTAATTTCAAATATTTTTTCAGCATTGGTAGTTATGTAGGCGTGAACCTTTGCGCTGTCTGTATCAGCAAGTGCAAAATACCCTGTCAAATATCTGTAGGCTTTTTTTAATATATTCCCCTGTTTCCTGTCATTTTCAAGTTCCTGAATATGATTTTCAACAGATTTGTTTAAAAATTCTTTGAAATTTTCTTTAGTTCTGAAATTTTCTTCAGTTGCCTGTTCTATTGCGCTGTTTGTGTGTCTATATATGCTGTCACGGGCATTTATGGATATTTTTCCGCTGATTAGTTTGCCTATCGGGGATGTAAGTTTCTGACCTATAATGGTTGCGGCAGAAGGAAGTATAAAAAATGTAAGTGCCTGTCTGATGGACTCTTTTACGGCTCTTTTGCTGCTCGGTGAATATTCGTTCTTGTCATTTTTATACTTGTCGTAGATATCGGCTCCTAAGTACATAAATGACGGAACCCACAGGGCAAAAGTAAGTTTCGGGGCAATTTCATTAACTGTTGCTCCGATTTCACTTGAGTAAGTTAGTGCACTGATTGCCCAGCTATTGAGCGGATCTTTGTATTTGGGCTCATCTGCTTTAGCTTTATGCTTTTTAGAATCCGTTTGAATTGTCTTTGCTGCGGGTTCCAGTTGGACAGGCATGGCTGCTCCCTTTATGTTTCATATTTTCTAATTATACAACACGCAAAGATAAACTTTTTTGCTATTCAAAACTTGTATATTTGATATAAAATTTTGGTATGGAGAAAAGAAAATTCAAAATAAGTTCCAAATATTCACCGGCAGGCGATCAGCCAAAAGCGATTGAGGCGCTGACTAAAGGTGTGCTTGAAGGGGATGACACCCAGACTCTTCTTGGTATAACGGGGTCAGGCAAAACCTTTACGATTGCAAACGTTATCCAGAATGTTCAGAAGCCGACATTGATAATTGCGCATAACAAAACCCTTGCAGCTCAACTGTATAACGAATTTAAAGAACTTTTTCCTGATAATGCGGTTGAGTATTTTATAAGTTATTACGATTATTATCAACCGGAAGCTTATATCCCGAGAACTGACACTTATATTGAAAAATCCGCATCCATAAATGACGAAATCGACCGTTTGCGCCATAATACAACAAGAAGCCTTTATGAAAGAAATGATGTTATTATCGTTGCATCTGTAAGCTGTATTTACGGTTTGGGGTTACCTGAAAACTATTTTAGGGGGTCTGTAGAGCTTAAAGTCGGTGATAATGTTGAAAGAGATGATCTTTTAAGGCACCTTATAAGCGTTCAATATACCAGAAATGATCTGGTTCTTGAGCGTGCAACTTTCAGAGCAAGAGGCGATATTGTCGAAATTATGCCGGCTTACGAGAAAATCGTCACGAGAATTTACTTTTTCGGGGACGAAATCGAAAAGATTGTCAGAATAGACAATGTTTCCGGCGAGATTCTTGAAACTCCGGAGAGTGTTGTAATTTATCCTGCTGTTCACTACCTTTCTTATGACGAAAATTCTGACGAAACTCTGGATTTGATAAGACAGGAGCTTGCAGTAAGACTTAAAGAACTGGAGAGTGAAAACAAACTAATAGAGGCGCAGAGGCTTTCTCAGAGAGTAAAATATGATATTGAGATGATCAAGGAAATGGGGTATTGTTCAGGTATTGAGAATTACTCGAGAATAATTGAGCGCAGACCGCCCGGAAGCCCGCCTGCAACATTATTGGATTATTTTCAGGGTGATTTTTTAACTGTAATTGATGAATCTCATGTAACTTTGCCTCAAATTAAAGGAATGTCACACGGGGATGCCGCAAGAAAAGACGTTCTTATTGAATACGGCTTCAGGCTTCCCTGTGCAAAAGACAACAGACCTTTGACTAATGAAGAATTTTTTAATAAAGTCCATCAAAAAATATATATTTCAGCAACTCCCGGTGAATTTGAGCGTAAGACTTCCCAGCAGTTAGTTGAGCAGATTATCAGACCGACAGGGCTTGTAGATCCGAAAATCAGTGTTCGTCCGATTGATACACAGATTAACGATCTGAAAGACGAAATTAAGAAACGTGCAGAAAAGGACGAAAGAGTGCTTATTACAACTCTTACAAAAAAAATGGCTGAAGATTTGACTGACTTTTTCCTTCAGGAAGGAATAAGAGTCCGATATCTTCACTCGGGCATTCAGTCACTTGAAAGAGTTGAAATTTTGCGAGATTTGCGTCTTGGAGAATTTGATGTTCTTATAGGTGTAAACCTCTTAAGAGAAGGTCTTGATATTCCTGAAGTTTCTCTTGTTGCGATTATGGATGCGGATAAGGAAGGATTTTTGAGAAGTGAAACAAGTTTAATCCAGACAATCGGCCGTGCCGCAAGAAATGCATGCGGTGAAGTCATTATGTATGCTGATAATATGACCGAAAGCATGGAAAAGGCAATCAATGAAACAAACCGCAGACGGGAAATTCAGATTGCACACAATAATAAATACGGAATTATCCCGCAGACAATTAAGAAACCGATTGAAAATAATCTGCTTTCTCTTGTTGCAAGCTACAGGGATCTTGAAGATATTGTCGCCGAAGAAATGGTTGATCTTGGTATAGATAAAAAAGACTTGCCGAAGTTAATCGACAAGCTTGAAAAAGATATGCATAAGGCTGCTAAAATTCTTGATTTTGAACGTGCAGCCGAAATCCGTGATCAGCTTAAGAAACTGAGAGAAATGGTAAATTCAAAGAACTAAGATTTTTGAAGTTCTTTAATTTCTTCTTTTTCTTTTTTCTTCTTAGCTTTTTCTTCAGCCTGATGGAGAGCTTCGTAGTTAAGCTGCCCGAGATAATTGCCAATTAATGCGATATTGAACACTGCTGTCATACACCATACAAAATACATTACAATGTTTTCAATACCGATAAACAGCCAGAACAGGTATGTCAAACTGCCTGTAATTATGGCATCAATAATTGCAATTTGAAGCAGCATCCAGATGCCTTGTATCAAAACATCTATACAGGAATCGGAAATAGCTTTAACATCAAAGACATCAATAAAACTGAATTTTTTGCAAAAAAGCATAAAAACTGTTAACACAATAGAGCCGCATACTGCATAAGTAATATACATTATTGCCTGCGACATCCATGTAAGAGAAATCATAGGACAAATTTTTGTAACAATATACCATGCAATACCGCCGTTAATT
This sequence comes from Candidatus Gastranaerophilales bacterium, assembly GCA_944323585.1. GTDB lineage: Bacteria > Cyanobacteriota > Vampirovibrionia > Gastranaerophilales > Gastranaerophilaceae > Scatenecus. Next base: position 6,433 of record CALUTA010000043.1, on the reverse strand, counting down.
GCTAGAGCCGGCAAAAGTGCTATTCCGGAACGTAATGCATCAAAAAACAGGGTGAAAATATTGAATGTAGGCAATGTTACATCTCTATAGTTCATAACATTATTGGCACATCTCGACATTATGCCCAAAATCACTATTACGCTAAGGGCTGCTAAAATTAAAAACCATATGCTGTTTTGCATTTTATTCATGTATAAGCTTACGGCTCCAAAAACAGGAAGCGTAAAGATGAAAAATTTTGTTATCGAATGCGGTTCATTTAATGATTCTTCCACCGCGTCTCTAATAGATGCCATATATTTGACTCCTCTCTCTTCTTAATTACTTCATCAATATATCATATTTATACATACCGGGCAATACATTAATCCGATGATAATGGCAGTTTAAATGTAAATTCAGCTCCTTTATCTTTTTCGCTTGTTACTTTGATTGTTCCGCCATGCAAAAGAACCAGTTCCTTTGTTATTGCAAGACCTAAGCCTGTCGAATTTTCTTTTGGATTTATTTGTTCAAATTTTTTGAAAATTCTTTTGTGGTATTTCTTTTCAATTCCGCATCCTTCATCTTTGATTTTTATTTCAATAAATTTTCTTTTGCGGTGCGCGGATATTGTTATAGTTCCGTTTTCGGGGCTGTATTTTATTGCATTATTGATAATATTAAATAAAATCTGCTGTATTTTTTGATAATCCGCATAAATTATGCTAGGCGTAATTAATTCTTCAAGTTTGATATTCTTCCGCTCCAAAAGAGGTTTTAGGATGTTTATGGTTTCCCGTATGCATTGGGTAATGTCAAATTCTCTCCGATTAAGCTTCATTGAGCAGGATTCAATTTTTGTCATATCAAGAATTTCATTAATCATTCCAAGCAGGTGAATTCCTGCTGTTTGAATATCCTTGACAAATTCTTGCTGTGTTTCGCTCAAAATGCCTGATTTCGGGTTTTGCAAAAGTTCTGAAAATCCGATAATTGAATTTAGCGGTGTCCTTAGTTCATGAGAAATGTTTGATAAAAATTGTGTTTTTATCTTGTCAGAAGCAAGTATTTTTTTGTTCTGGCGTTTTATTGTTAAGTTTGCCCGTTCCTTCTCTATTATGCCTTGTTGGAGGGCTTCTGTCTGCATTTTTATTATTTTTGTCAGTTCAAGTTCTTTTATAAGATTTGAAATTATATGCGAGCAAAGACGGAAAAGCTTTATTTTTTCAGCTTTTAAAGTCATTGGAGTGTCCAGAATAAGTATGCCGTATACGGTTTCTTTGATTGTCAGGCGTGAAATAGAAATATTTGCTCCTAATATTGTAAATAGACCTTCGGGAATATTTTTTTTAGAATCAAAGAGTAATTCTCTAACAGGTCTGTCCAGAGGAATTTCTTTTTGCGGGGCGGAGGAACCTGATGAATATTCAAGCCTCAAAATATCGGGTGTTAAAAAATAAATGTATGCATTTTTGAAATCTATAACGGATTTTAATGCTTTAAATATTTCATCAGGAGTGTTTAAATCCCCTTTAAAAAATACCTCTAAACTTTCAAGTGCTTTTTCGTAGAAATTATCCACAGTTACTCCAGAATAGTTTTATCTGCATAACCAATGTATGTAAGATTTCTGAAATATCCGTCAAAATCCAGTCCGTAGCCGATAAGGAACTTGTCATCAACGTCAAATCCGTAGTAATCAGGCTCTATATCAACAATTCTGGTGCATTTTTTGTCAAGAAGCGAGCAGAATTTTGTGGATTTTGTTTTAAAGTTGCAGGCCATAAAATCAAGTAGAAATTTTGCGGTTAAACCTTTGTCCACAATATCTTCTATAATCAGAACATTTTTCCCGTTAAGGTCAGGCAGTTTGATATCAACGGCATTTACCTTTCCGCTTGAAACAGTGCCTGAGCCGTAGCTTGAAAGTCGTATAAATTCCATTCTTAAAGGCATTTTCAGGTGTTTTACAAGGTCTGTGGCAAACATTACGGCACCCTTTAAAACGCAAACGGCATAAACTTCTTCATCCCCGTAAAATTTGTTCATTTCATCCGCAAGTTCTTCTATCCTTGTTTGAATTTGATTTTCGCTGAACAAAACCTTTAAATCACTCTCTTTTATCTGCATGATTAATTCTCCTTAATAACTAATTTTAACATATGAGTCGGGTTTGTGACAACTTTTATTCTGTCGCTGATGCCAAGCGAGGGTGCCCATAAAATTTCTTTGCCTGAAGCTAGAAACAGAAGTTCGGATTTCTTATGCTGTGGAACTTTTTTTTCATTAAGATATTTTTTCAGTTTCTGGCTTCCCGAGGCTCCGAGAGGTTTGATGATATCGCCTTCACGGCGGGTTCTGAGAGTGAGTCCGCTGTAGTTTGAAAGGTTAACATAGGCTGTCTGGTCTTTATCAGCTGGAAATTCATCAGGCTTCTGCGTGCATTTGACAATCTCAAATACCTTATTCCCAAGCTCGTACTCGCCTTCTGACGGAATTTCAAGTTCTAAATCCTGTTTCTGGCAAGTTTTGATTAATTCTATTTGATGACAGTTCACAAAAATATACAAGTTTTGCGCAACAGCAAGAGTTTTTCCGCTTTTTGCACCTTTGTTTTCATGTATAAAATTGATTGTTCTTAAAATTTTGTTTTTATCAATTTCTATGCCGCCATTTTCAAAAAGATTGTAAACCAGCCTTGTCTGAAGAGCCTTTGTGTAATTTATAAAATTTTCGGTTGCATAAGGTCTGTCAAGCGTTTTGAGGTATTCGCTAATAAGTTCATTGTCAATTGACGCATTTTGCGAAAGAGAATTAATCATATCAATCGAAAGCGGATTAATTTTTTCCATTTGCGGAATTATTTCTTTGCGGATTAAATTCCTCTTGTAGAGGGTGTTTTCGTTTGAACTGTCACAATTCGGTTTAAGGTTATTCTCTTTACAGTGTTTTTCGATTTCTTCACGCTTTACATCCAGAAGCGGGCGGTAGAATATGCCTCTTTGAGGTGCAATTCCGCACAAACCTTTTGTTCCTGTGCCTTTTGCAATTCTGTAAATAAGAGTTTCAGCGTTATCATTTGCGTTATGCGCCATTAAAACCGCATTGCTGTTGAATTTTTCGGCACATTTTTTTAAAAACGTATATCTGGCTTCTCGTGCTGCGGTTTCCGTTTTTTTTACATCAGACGGCAGCCGTTCAGAGTAAAATTCAATCTGTTGTTCGGCACAAAACTGTCTGCAGTTTTCTTCCTCTCTGTCGCTTTCTGCACCCCGCCAGCCATGGTTAAGATGGATTGCTATAACATTATTTCTTAATTTTGACACAATATCCAGCAGGCACATGGAATCAAATCCGCCTGAAAATGCAATCAAAATCGGAAATTTACTATCAATCAGACCGTAACTTTCTAAAAAATCCCTAACTTTTTCAGATATACTTTCCATTATGAATTGTTTTCTTCGGACAATCTTTGTTGAATTTTGATACCTTCTTTGATTTCGACAGCATCAACCCCTAACTGCTCAAGTGCTTTCATCGCAAGACAATTAGGCTCATAGGTGAGTGCAAGAAGCATATGTTCGGAGCCGATTCGTTCTTTATTTTCCGCTTTTGCAAGCTCCCAGGCTTTTTCCAGAACCCTTTTGGCACGTTTGGTGAACACAATTTCCGTGTCAAAATACTCGTCGCCAAATCCTATTAACTGTTCGACTTCTTTTCTTGCATCTTTAATATTGATTTCCAGTTCGTTAAGTACCTGTGCGCCCAGTCCGCTTGCCTCGCCGATAATTCCGAGAAGAAACATCTCCGTTCCGACAATGTTTCTGCCGAGTCTGCGGGCTTCTTCTTTTGCAAGCCTCAGGATTGTAAGCGTTTCCGGCATCTGTTTTTCTATCGGTTTAATAATTGAATGTGCAACGTCGTCATCATTAATTTTTAGTTCTTTAAGAATTTCATAAGCAAGACCTTTTTTAGCCTTCAACACCCCGAGCACAATATGAGATGGCAATACAACGGAAGACCCGAGTTCTTTGGCTGTTTGAAGCGCAAGGTTCATTGTTCTGAATGCATTAGGTGTAAAGATTATCTGCTTATTCTCATATTCTGCCTGACGGGATTGAATGTTTGCAAGCTTTTCTTCAAATTTTTCCGCCGTAATCCCGTAGGTAGCAAGAATTTTGGCTAAGTCGGAGTCTTTATCCTCGAGAATAGACGATATAATCTGTTCCGTGCCTAAAATTTCATAATTTGAGGCTGATAGTTTTGCGACAGCCCGCTCAAAAACTTCTGTTGATTCTTTGCTGTCAAAGATTGCATCCGTTGTTGATGAATTTTGTTCTAAGTCCTTGTTTTCGTCAATCTCCGGATGATAAAGCCGTTTGGTTTTGCGCTGAACTAGTTTTTCAAGAAGTATTTTGGATTTAACAATGTCAAAGCCTAATTTTTCAAGAATTCGTACATTGTTTGACTTTCTGTCATTAATTACGGCTAAGAATAAATGTTCGTAAAGTATTGCGGGATTGCCTGACTTGTTTGCAAGATCAAGTGCGTTCTTCAAAAGTTCTTTCAGGTGGTTGCTGAATACGGGAGGTTTGTCCGTCTGAATATTGCGGTTTATTGTCAGACTTTCAGACACTTCCTTATATAAGTCATCGTAGGTTATGTTGTATGACCTGAAAAGTTTTTGAGGAATTCCTTTTGCTTCTACAAACAGCGCAAGAAGCAGATGCTCAGAAACAATGTTTGCAGAGTGCATCTCATTTGCGCATTTCTGGGCTGTACTTACTACATTTACCGCTTTTTCCGTAAATTTTTCTAACAAATTATTCTTCCTCGTCTTCTTCGTCTTCTAATGTTTTGATGTATTCTTCAACTTTGTTGAATTCTTCATCATCTTCAATTGTTTCAAACAGGTAATCTTCACCGTCTTTTGTTAAGCGCATAAGAACTATTTCACTGTCTTCGCTGTCTTCTTCCTCATCTGCAGGCAAAAGAAGCGCGTATTCCTGATTGTCAACTTCTACAATATCAAAAAGTTCAAAGTTGATAACGTTTCCGTCTTCATCAACCGTTTCAATTAATTGTCTTTCTTCGTTTTCCATTATTTTCTCCTTATATTTTATTTGTTGTTTCTGCTAAGGTACTGTTCCAGTATAATACAAGCACTTTCAATATCAACCAGTCCTTTGTTTTTTCTGAAGTCTATTTTTTTTGCACGAAGATTTTCTTCTGCTTCTGATGATGTCAGTCTTTCATCTTCAAAAATTACTTCATATCCTTTGAGTTTTGCGGCGAAGTTTTTGCAGTCGTCAGCCTGTGCGCCCTGTGTACCGTCCATATTGTAGGGAATTCCGGCAATAATTTTTTCTACGTGATTGTCCTTTGCTATTTTGAGAATCTGTGTAACTGCATCATCATCATTTGTGCGCTCAATGCAGGAATGTCCGCTTGCCGTTACCAGCAAAAAGTCGCTCAGTGCAACCCCTATTCTTTTTGTTCCTATATCAAGCGCCATTACTTTATACATTCTGCACCCATTTTGCCTCAATCAGTTTGATTATGTAATCCAGTTCATTAAGGCTGAATTTGCCGTCATTAAGTTCCGTATTGTATTTTAAGCCGAAATAGTATTCGTATATGCTTTTTCTTATAATATTTTTAAAAAACTCTTTTTTCAAGGTTTCGTTAAAATATAATCCGTAAATAAGATTAGCGCAATCTGTTTGGCCGGTTAAAAACTTAAGATAAGCTGACATTATAAGCCTTTCGCTCCAAACTGCGTGTTCGGTTTTATCAAAAATTCCGTCAAAATAAAGCGCAATAACATCATCAAAGTCAATTTTGTAATCCGAGTTTTGAAGTTTTGCGTTTAAAAAGTCTATCATTTCGTTAAATTCACTGCTGTATCCGTAATCAAGAAACCAGTGCTTTGTGAATTCATCAGTAGAGAGCCTTTTAATATCCTCAATTGACAGTTCGGCAGGTGTCAGATTCGTTGTTAAAAAGGTTTTAATGTCTGTTTTTTCAGGTTCAATGTCTGCAAGAAGGTTTTTCCAGCAGATATATTCATACGGGAATTTATCCGAAAGTTTTTCCGCATTAATAAGGATTGTCTTAAGTGCTTCGGGTGAAATTTTAAGAACTTCTTCATCCTGATAAAATCTTTCAATAATCTTGTCGCACTCAAATTTTGAAATGTCGTTAAATCCGAAGCAGTCGCGTATTCCATTGTAATCATCAAGTACAACCGCTGCAAATTGAATTCTTCCTGTTGATTTTTCTCTCGTGAATATCAGTGCCTGATTTCCGTGCCCGTCAGGGTATGTCAGGCAGAATTCGTAAGGTTTCGAGTCGGAAAGAAGTTCTTTATAAAAAATATGAGTGCTGTCCTCTCTTATGCCTGCAAGCTTAAGTTTTGAAAGGTTGCGCTTGATTGAGGGCTGAATGTCGG
>CALUTA010000042.1 GCA_944323585.1 Candidatus Gastranaerophilales bacterium | reverse complement strand
GAGGGCAAGAATAAGGAAAAAATCAAACAGGCAATGGGCAAATATCTGTCGCAGGACATTATGCAAAACGTTGTAAAAAACATAGACGACATCAAGCTTGGCGGCAAACGTGCAAATGTAACTGTTCTTTTTGCAGACATTCGTGGCTTTACAAGCATGAGCGAAAAGATGACGGCAGAAGAAGTTTCCAAAATTCTGAATGAATACTTTACTGAAATTGAGCCGATAATTACAAAATACAACGGGGTCATCAACAAGTTTATCGGTGATGCTGTAATGGCAATATTCGGCGAACCTATTCAGGATTTGAATCACCCCGTAAATGCGGTCAAATGTGCATATGAAATGCTGAAAAAAGTTGACGAACTGCGTGACAAATGGCTTTTTGAGGGTAAACCAAAGATTGAAATCGGTATCGGAATTAACACTGGCGACGCATTTGTCGGGAATATCGGTTCCGAAAAGCGTCTGGAATATACGGTTATCGGCGACACCGTAAACCTGGCAAGCCGTATTGAAAGCTACAACAAAGTTTACCGCACAAATTTCCTTATAAGCAGTTCGACTTATTCTTACGTCAGCAACATTGCGGACGTAATAAAGATAAGCGAAGTTACAATCCGCGGGAAAGCCAAAAAGATGGATATTTACGAAGTTTTGCGGATAAGTTAATTGCGGAGCACTCATAATGGCCGACGGCTGGGAAATTAGAGATGACTATCCATGGTGCTGATTATCATGATACAATTTAATTATGATTGAGGACTTGGAGAAAATTAAACTTGCTATTGATGTGGAGGTTAAGCACCGCTATATTGATATTAGAGGGAAAACCCAGTGTTTTTCCAAATTTATAATGTCCGAAGCTAACAAATACTACAAACTTTCGAAAAAAAATCCGAAATGGCAGGTTATATCAGAAACGTTTGCGCATTATCCTTTTGCCTCCGTTCCTGAAAGACGGCGCTCAATTGAGCACCTTGTGAAAGTCATTAAGTCCGAGCTTGCAAATCCTGAACAGTCTGATGAAACACCAAAAACTCAAGCCGCAACACTCAAAAATCCGGCAGAAACTGACGTAACTTACGTCAAAGGTGTAGGGCCAAAAGTTGCTTATACGCTCAACAAACTCGGAATTTACACAGCACAGGATTTGATTTTTTATCTTCCTCGAAAACACATTGACTACTCCAGCAGAACCCTTATCAGAGATTTAGAAGAAGGTCAGTCAACAACAGTTTTCGGCTACATAAAATCAGTTTCGGCCTTCAACTCAAAAAACAATCTTTCTGTCGTGAAAGTCAAGATTGCAGACGAAACGGGCTACATAGAACTCGGATTTTTTCAGGCAAAAGGAAACCGTTTTACGCTTGAAAGAACCAAGGCGCAGTTTCCGGTAAATGCTGGAATTATGGTGTCAGGAACGGTTAAAATGAACAACTACGACCATCGCCTGACGTTTGACAAGCCGACGTATTCAATTATGACAGCCGAATTTCTTGAAAACGGCTCCTCAAACCTTAACATGGCACGCATTGTGCCTGTTTATACAGTCTGCGAAAATTTGAATATAAAAACTTTAAGAAAAGCTATTTTTAACGCAATTCAGCTTTACAAAGATTCAATTCATGACATTTTGCCTCAATATTTGAAAGAAAAATATGACCTTCTTGACAAAAAAACAGCAATTGAGCAGATACATTTTCCTGAAAATCAGGAAATGCTGGAAAAGGCACGTTTCAGCCTGATTTTTGAGGAACTTTTTATTGTACAGTTAAAAATGGTTCGGCTAAGAAACGAAAACAGCAAACACTCGGCAATTGCGCTGGATGTAAAACGTGACGGACTTGTACGGAAGTTTATTGACAGTTTACCGTTTGAGCTAACAGGCGGACAGAAAAAAGCCGTCAACGAGATTTTGAATGATCTTCACTCTGAAAAGCCCATGGCAAGACTTTTGCAGGGAGATGTCGGAAGCGGGAAAACGGTTGTTGCGTGTATTATGCTTCTTGCAGGTGTTGAAAACGGATATCAGGGAGCTTTGATGGCGCCGACTGAAATTCTTGCCCAGCAGCACTATAACAACCTTGTGAACTGGCTGACTCCGCTCGGCCTAAGCGTCGGACTTTTCCTCGGAAGCCAGAACAAGAAAACAAGAGAAAAATTTCAAACTGACCTTCGAAACGGTCAGACAAACATTGCAGTCGGAACCCATGCCCTGATTCAGGATTCCACGGACTTTAACAACCTCGGCGCAATAGTTGTTGATGAACAGCACAGATTCGGCGTAAAACAGCGCAATGTTTTGAAGAAAAAATCTCAGAACCCGCAAATGCTTACAATGACGGCAACACCTATTCCGAGAACCCTTGCGCTTACAGTTCACGGTGATCTGGATTTGACAATCATTGACGAACTTCCAAAAGGCAGACTGCCTATTAAAACAACCCTTACTTCTTCGCACAAAAGCGTGTATGAACTTATCAGGCATGAGGTTTCAGAAGGAAGACAAGCCTATGTAGTTTATCCGCTTATAGATGAAAGCGAAACTCTATCAGCCAAAGCCGCCACAAAAGAGGCCGAAAGATTACAAACAGAAGTTTTTCCTGACCTCAAAATCGGACTTCTTCACGGCAAACTTAAAAACGATGAAAAAGATCAGGTTATGGCGGATTTCAAGAACAAAAAATATGACATTCTGGTTTCAACGACCGTTGTGGAGGTCGGAGTGGATGTTCCGAACGCAACGGTTATGGTAATTGAAAACGCAGAAAGATTCGGTCTAAGCCAGCTTCATCAGTTGAGAGGGCGTGTTGGCAGAAGCAGTCTTCAGTCCTATTGCGTTCTTGTAAGCTCCTCCCGCTCGCAGGAAACAAGAGAGCGCCTCGGAATTATGACGCAGACAAACGACGGCTTTGTTATTGCAGAAAAAGATTTACAGCTGAGAGGGCCGGGAGAATTTTTAGGAACCAGACAATCAGGCCTGCCGGATTTAATTATTTCAGATATTGTAAGAGATGCAGAGATTCTAGAAAAAGCAAGGTATGAAGCGATTAATTTTATAAATAACTATGACATAAAGGATTATCCCTCCCTTAACAATGCCTCAAGCCTGCAGCTATTCACGGGTTTGGACATATAAAAGTTAAGTTTTCACTGTATTCATATAATTCTGCCGAGGAAATTACACAAAATCGGGGCATATATAAAATGTATAGCTTCTAGGAATATTAAGTATTGTAACAAAATTTTTGATAATAAGCAATATATAAAATCTTATATACTTTATATATATAAGAAGATAGAAGTTAAGGAGCTGACATGGGCGGAAGACCAATAGGATATCAACCATTACGAGCCGGACTCCACAGACCGTGGGGCGGTCCCAGAACGGTTAATATAAACCATAAAGAAACCACCATAAACAATTTTGGCGGCGGCTTCTTCCCTATGGGCGCTTATGGGTATTATGATACAGGACTAAGTAAAGGCGAAAAATGGGGTATTGCATTAGGCGCAATAGGAGAACTTGGCGGTGCCATTGCAAGCGCCATTTTGCCTCAAAAAGCTGATGGCAAAGGTGATGTTGAAACACCGGCACAGGATGGATTGAGCAATGAACAAAAGCAGTGGATGGAAGACACTCAAGAACAACTCAATCAGATGCAAAAAAGCCTTGAACAACTCACTGAAGAAAACACTAAGTTAAAAGCACAGGCTCAAGAGATTCAAAATATAAGAGCTGCATCACAGGCATATCAAAAACAACACACGGCCGGCGCTGAAGAAATTAAGCAAGAACCGGAATTCGCAACATTTACGGTAACTGCCGAAAAAGATGGAGACAAAGTTACAGGCCATACCGGCTATAACATTGTTGCTAAGAAATATAAATCAGCAGACGGCAAACCGCTTACAAGCAGCGATATTAAAGCAATTTGCAATGAAATATTCAAAGGCAAAGCTCTTCCTACAGGCGAAATTCAATTGCCGCTGGAAGTTGAAGTAAATGGAAAAACATATACATACGATAAATCCGTACCTGACGAATCAGTACCGACAAGCACATACACGCTTGCCAAAAATGATACATATAAACCTGACGTCCAGCAGGTTGGTTCAAAATTCGCACCGACGGTCGACGGTGAACGCCATGGAAGTGCAGTCTACGACACCAAACAGGAAGCACTTGATGCGGCAAATGCAGCAATAAATGAACTGAAGACTCAAGACGAAGCAAACTAATAGCAAACAAGGAGATGTCCCCAAATGTCATGGATGATAGGAAGAAATCATTGTACAGTCCCAACCGGCAGATTAACATTAGGTTCCAGAACTAACCTAAATATTAACTACCAGAAGACAACTATAAACAATTTCGGCGGAGGCGCCGGTGATTTTGGGTGCGGTGGTTTTGGAGCAGGCATGGGCATGATGGGTATGATGGGTATGTATCCTACTATGGGTATGATGGGTATGTATCCTACTATGGGCATGATGGGTATGTATGGAATGGGCGGTATGTATCCTGTTTATAATGACAGCAGAGCAGACGCAGGAGCAATTCTTACTGGTGTAGGAGCAATGGCACGCGCAGTTGGAGGTATAATTTCTGCTATTGCAGGTAACAAAGCTCAAAAGACCGAAGCACCGGAAGAAGAACAACAAACAGAAACCCCTGCAAATAATCAGTTTGAAGAATTTCAAGCTCAAACAACAGAACAGCTTGCATCTATGAATACAAAACTTCAGGCTGCATTAAAAGAAAATCAGGATCTTAAAGCCCAAGCGGCAGAATATCAAAAACAACAACAAGCAGCACAACTTAAAAAAGAAGGCATCACTATAAATGAAGACGGTTCATACACTACAACATATAAAGACATTACAGGCAAAGAAGTTGAGCTTAAAAGTACTGACCTCAATCAATTAAGAATACAAAAATTAAACAATGAAAACGAAGTTTTAGAGCAACAGAAAATTATTGATGAAAACGGAATTACAGTAAATTCTGACGGAACATTCAGCATTGAACAATCAACACAAAGTGAAAATGGGAATACGACAACATCGCAAAAAATTAAATTGACTTCAAATACCCTTGAAGGATTACTTGAGCAGATGAAAGAAAAGAACATTGAAATCAAAGGTATGGAGGAAGAAAATCAGTAAAACTCCGAAAATTAAACTAAACAAACTTTATCATAAAAAGCCCCTTAAAATACAGGGGCTTTTTGATGCGTAAAATATTTGTAACAAAAAACAATGTTAAAATTTGCAGAATATCCGAAAAAACATTATAATAAAACCATGAATATTATCAGGAAATGAGGTGTTTATATGGAAGACTTAAAAGTAGCAATCGGATCTGATCACGGCGGATTTCAGTACAAGGAAAAAATCATTGATTATTTAACCGCAAGAAATATTCCTTATGTTGACCTTGGGACTCATACACCGGAATCCTGCGATTATCCGGATATTGCACGTGCGGTATGCGAAAGAGTAATTTCAGGCAAGTCAAACAGAGGGATACTGGTGTGCGGAACAGGAATCGGCATGTCAATTGCCGCAAATAAGGTGAGAGGAATCAGGGCTGCACTTTGCGGAGATACGTATTCGGCAAGGGTTTCAAGAGCACATAACAACGCAAATGTTCTTTGCCTCGGGCAGCGTGTAATAGGTGAACATCTTGCACTTGATATTGTTGATATCTGGCTTAAAACAGGGTTTGAAGGCGGCAGACACAAACGCAGAGTAGACTTGATTGAATAAGGCAGGTAAAAATTGGAAGAAATTAATTCACATAAACTGGCATGCATAATTGCAGCAATGCTTGATGACAAACTCGGCAAAGGAATTTCTATCTTAAATATAAGCCATGTATCATCCCTTGCGGATTATTTTGTAATAGTTACAGGCGACTCGACCCCGCATGTCAAGGCTTTGATGGAAACAGTAAAAGAAAGAACCAAAAAAGAACTTAACAGAGCACCGTTAAGAGTTGAAAATGACGCAAAAAACCGCTGGAATCTTCTTGATTACGGTGATGTTGTTGTGCATATTCTGCACAAAGACGAGCGGGAAACTTATGCGATAGAAAAATTCTGGAGCAATGCATTCAGCATTCCGGAAGATGAGTGGAGAGAAAATTCAAAAGAGTTCAGCAAATACAATAAATAATTTAAACGGGTATGAAAATTCATACCCGTTACATTTCGCAATAGATTTACAAAAACGCACTTATAGGTTAGAATATAAATCATGGAAAACGTAAAGAAAAAAGATCTGGAAAGACAAATTGAAGACTTAATCCTTGCTATGGCAAAGGATCCTAAAAATATTGCAAACTACCACGCTTTATCAAAGCTTTACCTTGAACTTCAGGACTATGACAAGGTAATGTCAGTTTTAGAAAGCCTTTTGACTCTTGAGCCGAACGACGTTGAGGCTCTTATTGGCATGGGCACAATGTGGTTTTACGAAAGAGATTTCAGAAAGTCGCTTTCTTATTACAATAAAGCACTTGAAATTAACCCCAAAAATTACCTGATTTATTACAACATCGGTAATGTATTTGCGGAATGGAAAAACTTCTCAAAAGCTTTGTTCTATTACAATAGAGCAATTGACCTTTGCTCTTCAAACCCTGAAATATACAATGCAATTGCTTTGCTTTATCAGGATTTTGAAGAATACGTAGAATCAAGAGCTTATTATGAAAAAGCACTTTCTCTTGACCCTGAAAATATCACGGCACTTGTGGATATGGGCAACGTCTGCTTCAAGTTGTTTGATTATGCCAAAGCTCTTGAACTTTACAAGAGAGTTTTTGCGCTTAATCCTGATAACAAGATTGTTGCAATTTGTATCGGCAACACTCTGACTTTAATGAAAGAAAGAGAAAAAGCTTACAATTACTTTGAAAAAGCTCTTAAAATGGAAGGCGACAATTACAAAGCCTATATCTGCTATTCAATTGCACTTTCGGAATTTAGAGAATATGATATTGCAATTGAAATGTACAAAAGAGCTATTGAATTACAGCCTAAAGAAGCTAATGCATATCTTTTGCTTGCAAACCTTTATACAAATCTCAACAGGCTTGACGATGCTATGGTACTGTACAAAGAGGTTTTGAAGTTTGCCCCGAATGATGCGCTTACTTATATGTTCATGGGTAATGCTCATTATCTTAAAGGTGAAATCGAAAAAGCCATTGCGGCATATCGTGCGGCAATAAAGATTGAACCTGACAATGACGAACATAAACTTGTTTATATCCAGGTTATGGATGAATATATTGATAAAAAAAGAAATGGTGAAATAGAAGAAAGCGAAAGCGCATAAATTATGTATCATGAAAAACCTTTTATGATAGAACGTATAATTGCAGGTTTAAGCTATTTAACCATGGGATTAGTCGGTTTTATATGGCTTATAATCGGGCTTATACGAAGAGCAGGGCTTACCAAATTTCTGCAATACCATATATTCCAGTCGATTTTTATATCAATGGGGTACGTATTGTTGTGCCTAATATTCGGGTTTCTCCTTAATCTGCTTAGCATGATTCCGTTTATAAATATTCTTGCCGCCCAGATTGCAATGTTCTTTAATATGCCATTATTCTTCGGATATTCAATAATTCAGACAATAATTTATATTTTGCTTTTCTATCTTGCAATCACTTCTTTTTTGGGGTTATACGGCAGAATACCTTTTATCTCGGATATTATTGACCAGAACGTAAGATGAAAAATCTTTGTGACAAAATATTGCAGCACAAAACAACAATTACTTCACCCGCCGGCTTTTATTATCCGGCCAAAAGAAATCCCTGCGGGGTATTGGCGCAGGGAGGTGCTAATCGAGTAAGAATGTAACTTATTGAACAAAAAGGTATGAGAAGAAATCTTTAACTGTTGTCATTCGTGCTGTCATCAGCGGATTTTGCAACATCGGTATCGCTGTCATCTTCGACAACCGAAAGCACAAGCGCATTTGAAAGCGGAATACCGCCTTTGACCTGCGGCTTATTGACTACTTTGCCGTCAACATACATAACGGTAGAGCCTCCGCCGTCAAGGTTGATAGCCCCGATACAGCCGAGAGATTGCATAAATCTTGCAAGCTCCATCAGAGTCATACCGATAGAACTGCCTTCTCTGCCGTCAGCTGTTACGAAAATCAAATTGTTATCAGAAGTGTAACCGACAGCAGTTCTCGGATTTCGTCCGCCGATGGAGGCAAGCTTCTGAGCCGTCATATCAACAAAAACTTCGCCGTTTTTAACCAGATACGGGCCTCCGCTAATTATATGTTTAACATTTTTCCACTCCGGAATAGTTTTTATCGTAAGTTTCACATCTTTATCTTTTAATAAAAGCTGAAGAAGCTTTTTGGGGCCTGAAATTACATAACCGTTTTGGGGAATATCGAGCGGGTTGGCGGAGGCTTTTGTAATCTTACCATCCGCCACCCTCAAACTCATACCATACTTTGGAGCATATGGAGAAGTCCTGCCCCACTCCGGAGTATATACAAGAACATGTGTTGAAAGCATTCTGGGCTGGTTAATATTATCAACTTTTACTTTTTCACAGCTTCCGCTGATAGTAGCATTAAGCTGAACCCTTGCCACATCAAATCCGTCATCAAAAATTCCAAGCGCAACCCTGTCATACACGGGGCCTGTATAAACTTTTCCGTCAATCATCAGTGTACCGAGAGGAACCCCTGATTGAAACTTAAAATATGTTCCGTTGATTGCGGCAATTGCATTTTTAGAGTTAGCGATTGTTGAAATTGTCCTGCGGCTTTGAAGCTTGTCTGATGTGGACAAAACAGGCATAACTTCCAAATTTTTTGCGATTTTCAAATCAGTTTCAAGAATATTAATCCTCACAGGACGGCCGTTAAAGTATTTGGTAAGTTTTATATGTTTAACGCCGTCCTGAACATCTTTAATCACTGCTTTCGGGTATTTTTCTTTTATATATTCATCAAATTTTTGCTTTCTTACTTCCGGAGAGATTTCAACAAGAATTTTTTCCTTGATATCTTTTATGTCAACGCTGTGAGTAGCTCTGTGTGCAAGGATAATATCATCAGCCATAATAGCCTGAGGGGTAACCATAGCTTGCAGACAAATCACACCAAAGATAACAGAAAAACAAAATGTTTTTTCAAGTACACCTGTGATAGCAGAATTTGAGCGTGACAAAATAGTATCCATAGGTCGACCTCACTGGTTGAAGTAACGGATACCTTTTTTATTAAAGAGTGGTGCGGGGAATAACACTCGTCAAGGGGTGTACAAAAAACCACTTTGAGGGCTTTTAACGCCCCTCTACTATTATTGTAACATAAATTTACATATTTTTCAATTGACTTTGTTGCAAAAACAACAAAGTTTTTACAAAACTAAATAGAGGCAAAATTACACTTATTACTTGAGTTTTTACTGTTTAATCCTATGCGGAAATGTAAATTTTTCAATAAACTTAATCCAGATCAACAGGCTCTCTTTGAATTTTATCAATAGCCTCACGTGCTGTAAAGACAAGAGCTTCCGGCACATTTTCAATTGTCGTAAACTGCCTTAAAACATCCACAACACGTTTAAATGCTCTTACAATGTCGCCTTCACCGATATCAATCTGTCCGCAAATAGACTCCCACTCGGCACCTTCTACCCATAATTCTATCAGTGATGAAAAATACGGGTTAATATAAAGCGGGGCATCAACGTCATAATTATTTTGGACTTTTTCTATTTTGCGCCTTATGTTGCGGATAAGATTTAAAGTTTTTCTGACCTGTTCTGAAAAAGGAATATACGGAATTTCAATTCTCAAATCCTCTGTCACAACAGCACAGATAACAGCAGAAAGCTGCGAGGGGGTCAAATTTTCCAACACTCCGGAGAAAATAATTTCAGCTATATAAAGTTCGTTTTCAGAACGGATTTGAGAGGTTGTAATGCCTTTTGGAGTCGGGTAATCGTTTTCAAGATACCCGAAATCATTCAAAACGCTTCTGTGCGCCAAAAACTTATTCCAGAAAATATCACGCTGTTTTTCGACTTCTTTTTCAAGTTTTTTCTGGCGAATGTTCAAGCGCTCAATAACTTCAATATTTTTTGCATGTTTTCTGTAAAGTTTACAGGTATCGCAGGGGTATTCGTGCATTTTAGCAAGCATAGCTTTTGTTTCACGACCAAATTCAACAGCTTCCGGCGAAAGCGGTCTATTTTTTGCTTTTTCCTGCTTGCAGATTTTCTTGTATGTCTGGCGGTTCTGAACATAAATATGCCTTATTTTGTCATACTCAAGAACATCATCGTCACAGTATTTGTACGGA
>CALUTA010000041.1 GCA_944323585.1 Candidatus Gastranaerophilales bacterium | reverse complement strand
TATGACAATAAAAGCAACAGCCAGCAGCGGGTATATGTTTAAAACGTGGTCAAAAACCAAAGGCAACGGCACATTTGCTAATGCAAAGAATGGCAGTACAACCTTTACGCCTACCTCAGACGCTACAATAACACCAAGCTTTGAGGAAGACAAAAGATTGACCGTAACTTTGGCTGTAGATGCCCTCTCGGGTCTTAAGAGCCGTTGTCCAGACATAAATGGTTGGCATGTGCAGTTTGTGGTTTCTAAAGATGAAGGAACTTTTGGAGAATATTTTGATGAAAATATTTATGTTGGAGAAACCAGAACTATTAAACTTCCGGCAGGAGTAACATCTTATACAATTAAAGAAGGTATGTGTTACGATGCTGAGGGAAATGCTGGCGGATGCACGGAATATCCGGCAAACTTCGAATATTTTAATGACAGTACCACATATAAAGCATTGATTATAACTCCACTTCCCGGAAACGGATCCTGTCGTTGAGATTGGTAATCCTCTCCCCCTGCGGGAGGGGAAACCCTCAGGGTTGGAGTAAAAGATCTGAATGTACATTAAGCTTCCAGGTTGGGCATACCTGCCCAACCTGAATATAAAACAGCACAATGAAAATACATGTCATCCTGCGGGCAAAGTCCGAAGGATCCAAAGAAAAACAATTAGATTCTTCACTCCGCTCAGAATGACAAATAAATAAAAGACTTTTTGCTCAATATAGGCGCCCGAATTTTTTATAGTAATTACATATGGGCGCCTTTTCCTTTTTCTGTTGCGTATTATGTTTGAATATGTTATATTTTCTCTATGAAAACCAAAAATTTCGCTGTCTGTTATAACAATAAAATTCAAAATTCGGTTGATGTGAAAAATAGTCTTGCCAAAATTCTCACCGAGCAAAATATATCTTGCGAAGTTCTTGATATTGATAACCTTAAAGACGGTTTCGATTTTGCTTTTGTTATCGGAGGAGATGGCACTATTCTTAAAACTGCAAGATTTTTTGCTAAATTCGGCACTCCTATTTTCGGAATTAATCTGGGGCGTTTAGGTTTTCTTTCTCAAGCGTCAAGAGAATATCTGAAAGATGCTGTGGCAAAAGTTCTTGATGATAAGTATTACATTGAGGAAAGAATTATGCTCCAGAGCGGGGAAAATCTTGCGTTGAATGATTTTGTCATTAAAGGTAACTCACATGGCAGAACTGCTCGTTTGTCTTTGAAAATTAATGAAAAAGAAGTCTGCGATTATCTTGCTGACGGTTTAATAATTTCAACTCCGACAGGTTCTACTGCTTACGGACTTTCGGCGGGCGGACCGGTGCTTGCGCCTAATCTCGAGGCTTTTGTGATTGTTCCGATCTGCCCGCACACGCTTACGGCAAGGCCACTTGTTGTGCCGGATACCGAAATTATTACAGTGTCTATGGGCGATTGTGAAAACGGGTTTGTTGTTTCTACTGACGGTCAGAATTTCTACGAATGCAAGTCAGATATTAAAATTAAAAAATCTTTACATAAAGTGAAGCTTGCGCTTTTGGATGACTCCGATTTTTATGCACTTCTTCGGGATAAATTGAGCTGGGGAATTTCTCCTGCCAAAATGTGCTGAAAAATGTTGTCTGTTTGTCGAAAAAGTTGCCTCTCCTCTCACTAATTAAATCCCCTTCACTTTTTTATTAACTTTTGTTCATAATTGAGGCAAAATTCTTGTACTTTTTTTCTATTTAAAATAGTATGTTATTATATAATTGGGGAGTCCGGAATAACTTATCGGGCTATGTAACCGGAATTATGTAATTATATAAATATAAAGAGGTAACAAAGTGGAAAATTACGTATCAGATATCTTCGCAAAGAAAGAAGAACCAACAAACAATCAAACTCCGGCTGCTCGTTCCGCAGTAAATCCGACTAAAATTAAGGTAGTTGGTGTAGGCGGCGGCGGCGGTAATGCTGTTAACCGAATGATTAAAGCGGGACTCTCAGGTGTTGAGTTCTGGTTAATGAATACAGATTTGCAGGTGTTGGAATTTGCTCAAACACCTAATAAAATTCAACTTGGTGCTAAATCTACATCAGGGCTTGGTGCCGGCGGCGATCCGGCTGTTGGCGAAAGAGCCGCAGAAGAAGCCCAGCAGGAAATTACTCAGGCTCTTGACGGCGCAGATATGGTGTTTATCACCGCAGGTATGGGCGGCGGTACAGGAACAGGAGCTGCTCCCGTTGTCGCTAAAATCGCTAAAGAACTCGGTATTTTGACTATTGCAGTTGTTACAAAACCTTTCTCATGGGAAGGCCGCAAACGTCAAAATCAGGCTGTTCAAGGTCTTGAAAAATTGAGAGAAGCTGTTGATGCTGTTATCGTTATTCCTAACGATAAATTGCTTCAGGTTGTTGACCGTCAGGTTTCTCTGAATGAATCATTTATTATTGTTGATGAAGTGTTGTTGAGAGGTGTTCAGGGAATTTCTGATATCATCACTGTTCCGGGAACCATCAACGTTGACTTTGCTGATGTTAAAAACGTTATGCAGGCTTCAGGTTCGGCTCTTATGGGTATCGGCAGAGGCCAGGGCGAAGGTCGTGCTATCAAGGCTGCTGAAATTGCTATCAATTCACAGCTTCTTGAAACTTCAATCAACGGCGCTTCCGGTGTAATCGTCAACATCACAGGCGGTCCGGACATGACTCTTCATGAAGTTACAGACGCTGCTAATATCATCCATGATGCTGTTCTTGATGATGCTACTGTTATTATCGGTACTGCAATTAACGAAAATATTCAGGGCGAAATTCAGGTTACTGTTATTGCAACAGGTTTTGAACTTAAAAATCAGCCTGTTGAACCTCCGAAAAAAGATGTTAAACAACTTAGCGCATCAGATTTCTTCTCAGGTGCTTTCAATAACAATAACGGAAATGTTTCACAGCAGCAAAGAAGAACTTCAATGCCTCAAATGGGTTCAGGATTTACTAATATTGAAATTCCTGACTTCTTGAAAAAATAAAATTAAAACTGCCGGATGTCTTATTTGAAGATATTCGGCAGTTTTTAAATGTTAATTTTTTACGAATTTATTTGATACAAATATAATCACAATATAAGTTGGAAGTATGTAGTGACCTTTATAAGACGGTCACTTTTTATTTGATGATATTTTTGCTTAAGTTGCGAAAAAAGTATTAAAAAAAGACCGCTTTTTAGGCGGTC
Organism: Candidatus Gastranaerophilales bacterium; assembly: GCA_944323585.1. Classification (GTDB taxonomy): domain Bacteria; phylum Cyanobacteriota; class Vampirovibrionia; order Gastranaerophilales; family Gastranaerophilaceae; genus Scatenecus. The sequence goes on along the minus strand of CALUTA010000041.1, from coordinate 7,516 downwards.
TTTTTAAAGTTGGGTTGTTAAAGAAACTAGTCTTTAGCGTGTCCTGCTGTTCCGAGAACATCGCGCATTTTGTGCATAACCATTTCTTTAACAGCGGTTCTGCCCGGTCCCATGTATTCTCTCGGGTCAAATTTTTCAGGGTGTTCAACAAAGAATTCTCTGATTGTTGAAGTCATAGCCAATCTCAAGTCGGTATCAATGTTGATTTTAGCAACACCGTGTTTAGAAGCGTAGTTAAGCATATCTTCCGGAACACCTTGAGCGTCAGGAAGGTTGCCGCCAAATTTGTTGCATTTTGCAACGAATTCAGCAGGAACTGATGATGAACCGTGAAGAACCAGCGGATAATCATATCCCACAGCTTCGTTAACAGCTTTTTTGATTTCAGCAAGTCTTTCAAAGTCAAGTTTAGCTTCGCCTTTGAATTTATAAGCACCGTGTGAAGTACCGATTGCAACAGCAAGAGAGTCACATCCGGTTTCTTTAACAAATCTTGCAGCTTCTGCAGGATCAGTATATGTTGAATCTTTAGCATGAACTTTAACGTCATCTTCAACACCGGCGAGTTTGCCAAGTTCAGCTTCAACTGAAACTCCGCGCGGATGAGCATAATCTACAACCTGCTTTGTCAATTTAATATTTTCTTCAAGCGGGAATCTTGAGCCGTCAATCATAACAGATGAAAAACCGCCGTCAATACAAGCTTTACAGATTTCAAAATCTGCACCGTGGTCAAGGTGCAATGCAATCGGAACTGTTGTAGTTGCCAGAGCTGCTTCAACAAGTTTAATTAAGTAAGTTTGATTTGCATATTTTCTTGCACCTGCAGAAACCTGCAAAATGATAGGTGATTGAGTTTCTTCAGCTGCTTCAGCAATACCCTGAAGAATTTCCATGTTGTTAACGTTGTAAGCACCGATAGCGTAACCGCCTGCAAGTGCTTTTTTAAACATTTCACCGGTTCCAACTAATTTTCTTTCACTCATTTGAGTTCTCCTTCTTTTGATAAACTTTTTATACACCATGAAAATTACTACAAAAACGATAATGGCGCAAGTGTTAAGAAATATTAAAATTGTATATATAATTTTACAAACCGCTAAAAGCATATTATAATGCAGAAAAACGGGGTATTTAGTGAATTAAGAGTTTTTAAACTGCTAGCAAAAAAAATATTTTTGCGATTTTTTCATAAACAAATTAATAGTGAAGGGTTAATATGGAGTAGTACATTATGGCAGTAAAACCAGTAACATCAGTAAATTTTAGTGTAAATTCAAGTAAAAATATTGCGTTTTCAGGTAGAAAAGACCGCAGTCAAAATCATTCATCAAATTTAAGATCAACCGCAATGGCAGTTCCTCTGGCAACACTGATTGCAATGAGTCCTTTAAATACGCAATCCGCAAATTATAATAACAGTGTTTTTGGGGATGAACCTGCAAGAGTAGAAATGATGCAGGGTGCATACACTACGCCTGACGGCATCAGAAGAGTGAAAAACAGTGCCGGAACAGGCGAATTAGTAACAATAAAAGAGGGGAAAGCTTCTTACAATCTGGAATTTGTAACACCCAAAAAAGACGGACGGGTTACGGAGATACGTATTTCGTCACTTTCAAATGCAAGTGTTGAAGATATATTCAGCGGTAATTCAAATACTAAAACCATCAAAGAATTAAGACCTGTAGTTCTGCATATAATAGGCGATGATGGTGTTGAAGGTATGCGGGTTACAATAGATCAGTTAATGGTAAACGAAGATAAGGTCGGATATTCTTCAGATAAAATAATTACCTTCTTAAAAGATTTTGCGGCAGGCAAAGTTTCGGGTCTGAAGAATGCCGGAGCTTTAAAATTGGGTGCGCCGATTCAACGGAATGTAACAATTACAAATTACGGCAATATCGCAAACGGATATAAAAATACGGGCTGGCTGGACGAAGGACGTGCAGAATCTGAAGATTGGGGACGTACGATTATGTCAACCAAAATCAAGACAAGACTTGGCAATTATACGCTCTTTGCAGTAAGCACGGATCGTAATAACGAAGACTTTGAGTCTTTAATTATTAAAAAAGATGGTGAAGGAGAATTTAAAGTTGCAGGTTTGTCATTTGTGAGCATAAATCTTCAGGATAATGCATCAATCGGCAAGTTCAATGTCGGAGTAACAAGCGTCTATAAGCGCAACAGCAAACAAACAGCCAGAATTTTGGATCCGGAGCTATTTGAAACATTGATGGAGGTTACAAATGATACCAGATTTAACAATGCATATCCGACAAAAATGCAGTTTTCAAATATGCAGTTGTTTGGAAACGGGGTATTTGCAACAGTTCATTAAATGTAAAAAAATGTAAATATTTCAAAACATGCTGCAATTCTTGGTTACAGCATGTTTTTACATGTTTAAGTACTAAAATGAGAGTATAAAAATGAGTATGGATTCGAATTATGACGTAAAATTTAGTCAAAGTGCGGGTGTGCAATCTACAACAACAACTACTGCAAATGCAGCAAAAGGCCAGTCAACACAGAATACAGTTTTTGAGAGTACGGATGCACCAAAGAAGAAGTCGCAATTAACAGATAAAGAAGTTAAATATTTAGTATCAAAAGGCTATGATATTAATGTTATGTCTGATGAAGAAGTTCAGCAGGCATTAGTTCCGTATTATGAAGAAATTCAAAGTAGTGAAGCCGATAAAACAAAAAATACGACAAACTCCGCAAATACGACCTCACAAAATGCTGAAGCCCCAAAAGAACAAGCTTCTGCAGGACAAACATCTTCAGAGAATCAATCTAAAAGCGTTACAATAAATTATAATGATAAAAATTTAAAATCCATTGAATTTATGCCTGATGAAACAGGGGTATATGCTTGTGATTTTTATAATTTACCTCCGGAAGAACAGGAACAGTTTTTTGTAAAGAATTTTGCAAAGAAATTCTACGGAGAAAAATGGGATTCAATGTCTGACGAGGCAAAAATGCAAGCAATGACCTCAATAGAGGCTAATTTTAAGGAGAATATTCCTTCATGGAAATTTTTGCAGCCTGAGGACAAGGCAAAACTTGCACTGGCATTTTTTGCTGCCTCTGATGATGTTGAAACCATGAATTTACGTTTTGATGGCGATATGGAAAAGAATTACGAGGCAGCACTGGATAAACCGTTAAATGAACAAATTGAAAGCACTGCAAATCAAATAATTAAAAATCGCCGAAGCACAGAATCCTATCAGCGTGAACAGCTTGATAAAGATATGGCCGAAAGATTTGACAGCACGTCGGAGGATTTTTATGATAAACAATTAGCATATTTGGAGAAAAAAGTACAGCAAGACGGCATAAAATCTCTTAATAAAGCCGAATTGATACGATATAAGATGTTGAGTTTTGCATCCAAGGCCGGTGTATCTTTAAATGATGTGTTTGGCGGAAATGTAAACTCGGATAAAGAAACTTCAACATTTGCATTAATGGCAAAAGATGAGCATTTCAACGAAATTTACGAAAAAAGAAAAGAAATGCTTTATCAAGAATCAAATGATATCAATAAAGCCCACAAAGAAGCAATGCAATATGCGGTTCAGGATTGGTTTATTCATCAGTTTGAGGGAATTGACCCGAAAGATCAAGATGCGTTGCGTGCAAAATACTTTGAGTTAAGAGATAATTGCAATAACCCTGAGCAGAAAGGTATGCTTGCTGCACTGGCCAAACATATTCAAGGTCTTAACAGTGTTAACGACGATATGGATGCTATATTGCTTCAGGCAAACGCTGCTGCAAGCAATGACGTAAAGGCAAGTATTGCAAACTCAAAAGATGTAGTTGAAGCTCATGATAAAGGTATGGTCAGTGAGGAAACTATCGTAGGTTTGCAGGAAGCCAATATGGAATCCGGCCCCGAGGAAGCTCGTGCAGAGGTTGCAATTACGTACAACAGGGTTTCTAAAAAAGCGGCCGCTGTTGCAACAAGTAAAGAAAATCTTGAAAAATTATCAGTAAAAGATCAGGAAAAAATCTTTAATGATGCAATTGACAATGAGGATAAATACAAGGATAAAGAGGCCGCAAATGTAATTGCCGAAAATATTGGTAATGCGCATGAGTCAATAGAATTAAAGTTAAATGAAAAATATACTAAACATGCTATAGAAAGCCAGGATGATGAGTTGATGGTTTCAATTGCCAAGGGAACCGCAAAATATTCATCAAAAAATCAGGTTCAGGTTTCAAAAAATATCATGAAAGCTTCTGAGAAGTTTAATGATGAAGATGCTATAAAAATTCAAAATACATTGGCAGACCAGATTGAATTGTCAGACAAAGACAATCAGCTTGCAATGCATAAAGAGGTTATGTCCTCAAAATTCAGCGAAGTTCAGGAGCATGCAGCTGCCAATATCAAAAATTATGATCCGTCAGTTCAGTCAAAAGCAATTGATGTTGTTTATGAATCAGGAAATTCAAAAGCCGTTCAGAAGGTAATTGAAAATCTGGAAAAATTGCCTCCGGATGTTCAAAAAACCGAAGTTACAAGACTAATTGGCGAGATTACGCTTAACAGTGCGGTTTCTACAGGTGAATTAGAAGCCCATTTGATGGGCGGAACTTTGACAGTTAAGGAATTAAGCCAGTTGACACCTTCTCAAAGACGTGATTACTATATCAAAATGTTTGAGAATGCCTCTCCGGCCAAAAAAATTGAAATATTGATGTCAATAGCTGAAGTTTCGGGGATGATCCACAAACGAACTATTTATACGGTAATCGCAAGATTTGCTGCGCCGCTTTTGAAAGGCATGATTGACAGCGGTATGGGTAAATCAATGCTGGAAGCCGGACTTCCTGTTGATGCCGTAAACAAAATTCTGACAGTTATGAAGTCGTCAACAAATAATCAGGTTATGGGACAGCTTGATGCATTGAAAAAAGATTCAGGATTTGCAAAATATTTTGATAATGATGAAATTAAAGAAGTAAAACGTCAAAGCGAAGGTTCAGAGTTTATGAAAAATGCCTTTACTCCGCCAATCATTGACTCACCAACACGTAAAAAATTAAAAGAAAATGAATCTACAATGTATATAAATTCATAAGTTCAGGTGCAAAGTTTGTAGTTGAAAGCTGCCGGCTCAAGGTATTAAAGCCGGCAGTAATATTCGGGCTTGTCATTTGTTTTTTTTTGTAATTTAATATAATTACAGCGGTATTATTACTGCAAGTCCAAAAGAAAGAAGACAATTTTAAATTGCCGAAAAAAATAAAATTAGCAAAATATGCGGGTTTTTGTTACGGAGTTAAACGTGCCGTTGAGACCGCTAAAAAATTGAAAGAAGAAAACCCAGATAAAAAAGTATTTGTTCTTGGGGAACTTATTCATAATGCAAATGTAATAAATGAACTTGAGAATATGGGCATAAAAACTCTTTATGAAATCCCGTCTCAAGGTGAAGGTATATGCGTAATCAGGAGTCACGGTGAAAGTCCTGAAGTTATTGAGCAAATTAAACAGGCAGGATTTACCATTGTTGATTTGACCTGTCCTGATGTGAAGAAAGTTCAGCAAAAGGCTGTGGAACTTGCAAAAGATGACTATTTTGTCGTAATTGTCGGAAAAGCAGAGCATCCTGAAGTCGTCGCAATAAAAGCAAATGCGCTTTTGTGGAGTGATAAAGTTGCAGTTGCTGCAACCTTCGAACAGCTCAGGCAGTACGAAAGTGCAATCAAATCCCACAAACGTGTAGGGGTTGTGGTTCAGACGACGCAAATGCTTTCTACCTTGAACTCAATAATAGATTACCTGACGTCAATCGCAAAAGAAATTCATATCGCAAATACAATTTGCGCAAGCACTTCAATGCGTCAAAATGAAGCAAAAGAACTTGCCCAAAACAGTGACCTGATGGTTGTAGTCGGCTCAAAAAAGAGTGCTAATACAACTCATCTGGCAGAAATTTTGAGCGGTATAACTCCGACAATTCATATTGAAAATGCTGATGAACTTGTTAATTATAAAAATTGGATTAACGAAAATGAGACAATATCCATAACAGCCGGTGCTTCAACCCCTCAAAATGTTATTGATGAAGTAATCGAACGATTAAAAAGTTTATAAATGTACAAAAATAAAACCAAACAACGAAAGGATAAATTAAAAATGACAACAACATTAGAAAAAACAACTCAAGATGAATTTGAAAAATTACTTGAAGAATCTTTTTCCACAACCAATGCAGTAGCTGATATTGTGGAAGGTACTGTTATTAAAAAAGAACAGGACGGATATCTTGTAAGCGTAAAAGGCGCTAAAACAGAAGCTTTTCTTCCGTCAAAAGAAATTCCGGCTGCCGAAGGCTCTGAAACAGTAGATATCGGTGATGTAAAAGAATTTTATGTTCTTAAAGAAGAAAATGACGATGAAGGCATGCTTTTATCTCTTAAACGTCTTGCATTTGCTCAAGCATGGGCACAGTTGAATGACGCTAAAATTCAGGGCGATACAATTCTGGCAAAAGTTGTTTCAATCGTAAAAGGAGGCGTTCTTGTTGACGTTGCTGATTTGAAAGGTTTTATACCTTCATCACAGCTTAGAACCGGCACTCCGTTTGACGGCTTGATTGATACAAAAATCGAAGTTAAAGTTCTTGAAGCAGATCCTAAGAAAAACAAACTTATCCTCTCTCAAAGACAGGCTGTTGCGGAACAACGTGATCAGGTTGTAGATAACATTCTCTCAACTCTTGAAGAAGGACAGGTTGTAAAAGGCGAAGTTGTAAGAATCGCAGATTTCGGCGCATTTGTAGATATCAACGGAATTGACGGTCTTCTTCCGATTTCAGAAATTTCATGGTCAAGAATCAAACATCCTTCAGATGTAATTTCTCTTGGCGAAACAATTGAAGTTAAGATTATCAAAATCGACAACGAATTGAAGAGAATTTCACTTTCTCTGAAAAGAATGGGCGAAGATCCGTGGCAGCAGATTGAAGGCCAGTTTGAAGAAGGTCAGGTAATCACCGGAACAGTTAATAAAGTAACAGGTTTTGGCGCATTTATTAACATATTCCCAGGAGTTGAAGCACTTCTTCCTGTATCAGAAATGGCTGAAGAAAACGTAAACCCGTTCAACAGATACAAAGTCGGTGACAGTGTTGAAGTTTTGATTAAGAAATTCACACCTCAGGAACACAGAATTGCCTTGAGTGTAAAAGATATCAACAAAGACGCTGAATAAATAAAACTTCTATCATAAAAGTTAAAAAATCGCCCTTTTTAAAAGGGCGATTTTTTAGTTTGATAACTCAAGAGCAGCAGGTTGGGCTTTCAGCTCAACAAAGAAGATTTTGAATTATTGGTGTGCCCCAAGCCTGATAATTTTTATTATAAATCAAGTTCATTCTTTTCTTTTGTTGCAGTGCAAAAGAAAAGAACGAACCAAGAAAAGAAAACATGCGGCCAAAAAGCATCTCTAAGGCTCAACCTAAGGCTCGCAAACTCG
>CALUTA010000040.1 GCA_944323585.1 Candidatus Gastranaerophilales bacterium | reverse complement strand
AAAAAAAAACTCTATCTTTCGATAGAGTTCGGAATTCTTTTTAGTAATTCCTCGTGTGTAGAAGGTTAGTGTGTAGTAGGTAGTGTAAATAGTAAGTGTGTGTTTGTATATATCTCGTGTTTATTTAAATCCTTTTATTGCATATCGCTTACATATTAATAAAGTATTTTTTGAGTATATAATTGCTATATCAAAATAATTTTGTTACATAACTTAATATTTCTATTCAAAACTAACAAGAATTGCGTTTTTGGAGATATTTTCATCCAAAACGCCGCTAAATTCCTATCCCGTAAAAATATTTTAGTTATTTTTCAGGCTCTTTAATTAAATAATACCCATTATTATAAAAGAAATCACATTTATAAAAAAAGCCTCAAACACTCATCTTTACTTAATCTTAATATGAAAACGCTTGACCTTTTTAGAAAAAAGTATTCTAATTAAAAGGTAATTTTAAATTTTGGAGGACAGTTATGAAAGAATTCAGCCACACACGCTTGGATAACAAAGAGTTTACAAACGAAGAGATTAAAAAAATAATAAAGGAATACAATATCAAATTTATAAAACTTCAGTTTGTAGACCTGAACGGACAGGTAAAAAACATGACAATACCGTCACAGCACATAGAAAAAGCTTTGAACAATGAAATTATGCTCGATGGTTCGTCTATCAAGGGATTTAGAAGTATTGAAACTTCAGACATGTTTTTCCATCCTGACAAGAATTCTTTCCAGATACTTCCATGGCGTGGAGACGACGGCATAAATTCCGCACGATTAATTTGCGACATCTACAACTCTGACGGCACACCGTTTGAAGGCTGTCCGAGATGCAACTTAAAAAGAGTGATGGCAGAAGCAGAGAAAATGGGATTTTCAATGAATATAGGTCCTGAAGCCGAATTTTTCCTTTTTGCCAGAGATAAAGACGGAAAAGTTACAACAACAACGCAGGACAAAGCAGGATATTATGATGTCGGCCCTGAAGATTTGGGAGAAGATGTCCGCTCTGATATTGTTCTGGCATTACAGGAAATGGGATTTGACATTGAAGCATCCCACCACGAAGTTGCTGACGGACAGCACGAAGTTGATTTTAGATACGCAGATATTTTAACGGCAGCAGACAATGTTGCGACATTCAAAATTGCAGTAAAGGCAATTGCAGCTAAACACAATCTTCATGCCACGTTTATGCCAAAACCGATTTACGGCATCAACGGTTCCGGAATGCATTGCAATATTTCGCTTTTCAAAAACGGAAAGAACGCTTTCTTTGATGAAAAAGCCGAGTACCAGCTTTCTGATGTTGCAAAGTATTCTATCGGCGGACTTTTGAAACATGTTAAGGGGATTACGGCAGCATTGAATCCGACAGTAAACAGTTTCAAACGACTTGTTCCGGGATATGAAGCACCTGTGTATTTGGCCTGGTCACTTGCTAACAGAAGTGCGCTTTTAAGAGTTCCGGCAAAACGCGGAAATGCAACAAGAGTTGAGCTAAGATCTCCTGATCCTGCCTGCAACCCGTATATTGCGTTTGCAGCAATTCTGCAAGCCTGCCTTGACGGTGTAAAAAACAAAATTGACCCGCCGGCTCCCGTTGAAAGCAACATCTACAAATTAACAACAAAGGAACGCAAAAAACAAAGAATTGATTCTCTCCCGGGGAGTCTTTCTGAAGCGCTTGAATATCTTGACAAATCACTTGTCGCTCGAGCAGCCCTTGGCGACCATATATTCAATGAATTTATGTCCACAAAACAAAAAGAATGGGATGCTTTCAGAACCTATGTTTCACAGTGGGAAATAGAAAAATATCTTGAACGATACTAATATCTACATAACAAACACACTAAAAACCCCTTAGATACCTAAGGGGCTTTTTTTATCTGTACTAAAAAATAATTAATTAGAATTATTTTTCGTCCCATTCACCGGATTTAACCAGAGCAGCAGCTTTACTCAACGCACTCTGAGCAGAAGGAGAAACAACTAAAAATTCCGCTTTTTTAGGATTTATGATGCAAATTCTTCTGTCACATTGTTCGCACAAAAACTGCTGAGGAACAGTCGCTGCACATTTTTCTTTTTTCTCTTTCTGGGTATAAAGAATTGTATCAACAGCAAGTTCACCACGTAAACCTCTTTTTTCAATACCTTTATTGAGATCCTCCACAATTTTCTTAGCGGCAGACCCGTCCGGATATACAAGAAATAACGTTTTAGGCTTGCCCCTGAAAACATAATAAGTAGGATCATAAGTATTTACTGCTTTACGTACGTATAGCGGAATAGTTTTTGACCCTTTGATAGTTCCGTCATAAATCAAATTAGGATCTTTTTCAGGTTTTTTAGGCTTTGGAGTTACAACTTCTTCAGTTTCTACTTTTTTCTGGCCTCCGTTTTTCAAATCTTGAAACAATCTTCCTTGCTGCCAGTATTCAGGATTTGCCTGATAAGCAAGAAAACCTATTATCACAACAACTAAAAAAGGTAAAATATTTCCTTTTTTCTTTTTGGCAGTATTGGTGCCTTTTTTATTTTTGTTAGTAGCCATTTAACCTCCAGTTTTGCAGTTAACATTAATATCTAACTAAATATTATATAATTTGTCAATAAACTCTTTGATTGAATAATTATTTTTAAGTACAGTAAATGATTTACCGGACATTTTACGAACATAATCAAGATTTCTGCCGTCAAGAAAATCCTCGCTGTAGGGTCTGAGCATAACCGACGGAATTACAACATCATCACAGGTTTTATCTTTTATCGCAGCGATGAGATCATCTGTTGTTATAAGCCCCGCAACTGTAATATTTTGTCCCCAGTACTCTGATTTTACAGGTGCAAGTTCAATTTGAAGATTTTCAACTTTTTTATTCAAATCTTTTGCAATACCCTTAAAAGCCTCCAAAGCTGCATAAGACACTGCAAAGACGAATTTATACGGCTTAGAAAGCTTTTGCGGAAGTTTTAAAGACTTGTAATCGTCAATAAGAAGTCTTATAGCCCCCACTCCGTCTTCTAATTGTGCGAAATTACCGTAATATTTTGCAGGCGGAATTTTCTCTCCTGCAAGCAGAAAAAATTCATCTGAAACACAAACTCTCTTAAATTTTGATGCTATTTTCAATGTTTCTTTTGCGACTTTTTCATCTACCTGAACCAGATTTTCTTTTCTGAACTGTGTAACCCCGACAGGTACAATCGCTGTTGATAATACCGTATTTTTTAATGAAGCAAGGTCATTCAATGTCCTTTCAAGTTCCGTTCCGTCATTGTATCCGGGACACAAAACAATTTGCGCATGGAAAGGAATTTTATTTTTCCTGAACCATTTAAGATTGTCCATAATCTTGCCGGCCTTCGGATTTCTAAGCATTTTTACCCTGAGATCCGGATTTGTCGTATGCACTGAAACATAAAACGGACCGAGGTGCATTCTTTTTATACGTTCTCTGTCTTTGTCTGTAAAGTTCGTCAATGTAATATAGGTTCCCTGAAGATAAGAGAGCCTGTAGTCATCGTCTTTGATATAAAGAGTGTCCCGAAGCCCCTTTGGTTGCTGGTCAACAAAACAGAAAATACATTTGTTCAAACACGGTTTAACTCTGTCAAAAACGGCACTCTCGAAAACAATCCCGAGGTCGTCATCATAATCTTTTTCAATCTCAATAACTTCAACATCACCGCTTGCTTTTTGTATCTCAAGAGTGAGGAAATCCGACTTGCAGAAGAAATTATAATCAATCATATCAGACATTTTCTCGCCGTCGATTGAGAGAATTTCATCACCTTTTTCAATTTGCAGTTCTTCAGCAATAGAACCTTTCAAAACATCACTAACGAGAGCCGGCATTATCTTTTTCAAACCCTTCTATTAAGTTAATTAAATTTGTATATTCACAGACAGTGTTATCCAGCACAATTTTCTGATAGAAAGAAAGCTTTGTATATTCATCATTTAGAATACTATTTGCTTCTGATTTAAACTTTAACGCAAGAGTTTTCAAATGAAGAAACATATCCTGTTTTTCAACAGGCTCAAGACACTCAGCCAGCGAAAGTTTGACCCTGCAATTTGAAAGAAACTGAAGCGGATTGTCGCTCAAGTCTTCCAGAAGCAACTTTTTCAAAAGCTTTTTACCGTCTTTTGTAACAGAATAAAAAACAGAAAGTTTGCCGCCATCTGACATCATTCGGCTTGAAGTTACCGCACCGTTAAGCTCCAGACGCCTTAATGCAGGCTTTAAGGCCCCGAAACTCGGAGAAGTGTACGGCGCAAACTCTCTTTCTATTGCCTTGTGAATCCCGTACATCGTGACTTCACGCTTTATTAATACATATAAAATAAGCAACTCAATCATAGTTTAAGGATAGCACAAAACGGTATAAAATGGAATTTTTAATAAAATTGACTTTAAATAATATTTTAAATTATAATAAGGCAATGAGAGCGCTCCAAAAATACTACAAACAATCTGCTACATATAAAATATTCAGCGGGGTTTTTGCACTTTTAGAAGATTTTTTAAACACCCTCGGACAGATAACAATTAAAGGATTGCAGCTGCTAAAAGCACTTTTTACAGCGCATATAGATAAAAAAGAACTAATAGAGCAGTGCGACAGATTTGGCATAAGTTCACTGCCGATAACACTTTCAATCGTCGGAATGACCTCAATAATTGTAGCTTCTCAGGTTGCAAACGAAATGGTAAAACAGGGAGGAGGGCATTTTATAGGGCTTTTGATGACGATGTTGATTGTAAGAGAAGTCGGCTCAATAATGTCGGGGTTTGCAATAATTTCAATGATAGGATCCTCGCTTGCCTCTGAAATTGCCACAATGCGGGTTACGGAACAAATCGACGCAATCAAGGTGCTGAAAGTCAATCCTGTTGAATATCTTTTTGTACCGAGGGTTTTATCAGGAATTCTGATGATGCCGGTTATAGTAATCATAGCCTCAGTCGTCGGAGTACTTGCAGGAGCTGTTGCCTCTACGCTTACAACAGACTTAAGTTTCAGAGCATATTTTGAATCCGCCTGGCTCGGAATTTACATGAAAGACCTCGGGGTAAGCCTTCTGAAAGGACTGACCTTCGGCGGAACCATAGCACTTATAAGCTGTACATGCGGGTATTATGCATCAGGCGGCGCTAAAGGTGTCGGGCTTGCAACGACAAAAGCCGTTGTCTGGTCGTTTGTTGCAATCGTAATCTGGGACATGATTTTTGCAATTATATTTTTCTTTTAATAATAAGGATTAACTAAATGAGTATTGAAGTTAAAAATCTTGTAAAAGTATTTGATGAAAAAAGAGTTATAGATGACATATCGTTCAAGGTAAACAACAGTGAAACCCTTGCTGTTGTTGGTTTTAGCGGGTCAGGTAAGAGTACGATTTTGAAACTTATCTGCGGACTTCTTACCCCCGACAGCGGTGAAATAATTACATCCGAAGGCGACACTGCAATGGTTTTTCAATATTCGGCACTCTTTGACTCGCTGAATGTTGCAGATAATATTTCGTTTGCATTAAGAGAGAGAAAAGATTTAAGAAAAAAATACAAAGAAGAAGAGCTTAAAGACATAGTAGCCCAAAAGCTTGAACTTGTAGGGCTTAAGGGGATAGAGAACAAGTTTCCGGCAGAACTTTCGGGCGGAATGCAGAAGCGTGTAAGCTTTGCCCGTGCAATAGTCACAGAACCTAATTCCATTTTATATGATGAACCGACTTCAGGACTTGATCCTATTTCATCAACCTTAATAGAAGATTATATAGTGCGCTTGAAAGAAGAAACAAAAGCTGCATCAATCGTTGTAACCCACCAGATGTCAACAATTACAAGAACAGCTGACAGAGTAATTATGCTTTATGACGGTAAGATTGTTTTTGAAGGCACTCCGGATGAAATGCTAAGACAGGAAACCCCGTACACAAAACAGTTTGTAACAGCATCACTCGAAGGGCCGATGAAAATGCTTGCCTGAGAAGATATTTCCGTCTAAAAAGCCCAATTTCACACTTCTTATCTGTCATCCTCAGGCTGCAATGTTGAGATGATTATTCAAAATTCCATTTCTATTCGCTTTCAGCTTATTTACAAACTGATAACGGAATAATTTTCAATTTGCAAGTTTTAAAGATTCATGCTATACTGGCGAACGTATTAGCAAAATGAGGATATGTTTATGACAACGCTGGAAGAAAAATTGTTTAATGAACATGTAATGACATTAGACACTTACATAATGTTTAGAATTAAAGAAAAGCAAACAAAACTTACACCTGAACTTACGGCTAAAAACAGAGCACCTATTTCATTAGCAATGGGAGCTCCGACGGCCTCTCCTCCGGAGTATGTCATAAATAAACTTAAGGAATGCCTTGATGAAGACGGCATTCATACATATTCTGTTCCTAAAGGCGAAGATTACTTTAGAAAAGCGGTTGCGCAGAGGATGAAAACAAGATTTGGTGTAGATATGGATCCGAATACCGAAATCTTTTCTCTTATCGGCTCTAAAGAGGGTATCGCAAATATGATGCGAGCTTTGATTAATCCGAAACACGAGGAGAAAGAAAAAGATATCATTATGGTTCCGGATCCCGGGTATGCTTCATATTCACAGTTTATCAAATGCTCAGGCGGCTATGCTTATCCGGTTCCTTTGAAGGCTGAAAACAATTATATGCCTGATATGGATGAAGTTTTTGAACAGCTTGAAAAAGACGGGTTTGCTCAAAATAAGGTAAAAGCACTTATCGTAAACTATCCGAACAACCCTCTCGGCGTTACCGCAACAAGAGAATATCTTCAATCCGTAATTGAATTTTGCAAAAAACACCAGATTCTTTTAATCTCTGATGCGGCATATTCTGACCTTTATTATGGCTCTGAGGATGAAAAACCTTTCAGCATCTTTGAACTTGACGGAGCCAGAGATATTGCCGTTGAATTTTTCTCATTCTCCAAACCTTACGCAATGACAGGCTGGAGACTCGGCTGGATTTGCGGAAATTCGGCAATCGTTCAAAGATTCGGGAAAGTTAAATCTTCAATTGACAACGGGATTTACAAGCCCCTGCAAAAAGCGGCGGCGGCAATTCTTAATTCAAAAGAAGGCGACGAATATATTGAAAAAATGAACAAAGGCTTTAAACATAAACAGGAAATTATGGTTAAAGGCTTAAAGGAACTCGGCTGGCCGATTGATGAAACAAAGGTTCCGCATACAACCTTCTATCTCTGGCTACCGATTCCTCCAAGATACACTGATTCCTTCACGTTCTGCGAAGACCTCCTTGAAAAATCCGGAGTAGTTGTGGTTCCGGGAAATGCTTTCGGCAAATACGGAGAAGGGTTCTTCAGAATTTCATTCGTCTGCAGCGACGAAAAACTTCAGGAAGTAATTGACAGAATGAAAGCCGACGGATTTTTCTTTAATTAATATTGAAATATAAAAAGAGCCTTTCAATAAGGCTCTTTATTATCTATATATAAAATCGGCAAATTTATATTTTCCCAAATGTTCTAAGAAAGTGCCATTAATGCTTTGATAGAACGGGCATTGTCTCTGACTTCTTCATCAGAATTGTTTTCAACTGTATCTTCTAAAATTCTGATTGCTTCAGTCTTGTCTTCAAGTGAAAGCAATTCGTTAATAGTGCACATTGCAACACCTGTTGACATGTCGTTAATACCTTTTCCTTTGTTAGTAATAACAACTTTTAAAGATTCCGGAATATTTTTCTGCACAAGCGCTTTAGCAGTCATTTCTCTAATTTCGTCGACTTTAGAGTTTGTTCCGATATCTTCCAACACATTTACAGACTCGGGATTCTGATGCATCGCCAACCCATCAATAATATTTTTTACGTTTTTTACAATTTTCTTATCAACCATTAATCAATCCTCCCTTGTCTAGCCCAAGCTTGCTTCCCATGCTTGAACGTTATCCATCAAAAGCTGTCTTGGAACTGACAAGTCTTCCATTTTGGCAATTTGATTTTTGGATATTCCGGGTTCAAACATTGAATGTATTGCATCACTCATTTTTTCGCCGGCTCTTGAAATAGCCTGTTTTGCAGGTTCAAAAGTAATTTCAGTATTATTCAATTTATTCCAGCAGTTCACAACATTGTCTTTAATTCTGTTTGCAAAAGCTGCTACTGATTCAATACCGGCTTTAATTTTGTCGCCTATACCTGCAATTGAACCAACAAGTGCACTTGCTTTTAATTTACCTGTAAAACTGATTCCGTTGTTCTGAACTTCATTGTTAGTTTTGTTTTCACTTACAAAAACATCAGCTGTCAGAACATTTCCTTTGAATGATGTCTGCGCAAACGGATTTGATGACCTTGCAACTGTTTTTTCGTGCTTGGTAGGATTAAAAATTCGTTCACGGATACTTGAGATAGATAATAAATCTGCCATTTGTAGTAATCCTTTCTTTTCGTAAACTTTTCTACACTATTAGGATACCATAGCATTTTAGAATGTTATCAACCTTTTGGTGTATTATTGAGAAAGAAAACATATACAAAAGTTGGACAAAATAGCAAAAAAATTATTCTTTTGCATTTCAATACAATTACAGGCAATTTTTCTACAGAATTTTTCACGAGAGTTGATTAACTATTTTTTGTGATATTATACAGATATGGGATATTTAGAAAAACTAGTTGACCTGATAGGAGTACTCCGCTCGGAGAACGGCTGCCCGTGGGACAGAGAGCAGACACATGCAACTTTAAGACCCAATATGCTTGAAGAAGCTTATGAGGCTGTTGATGCCATAAATGACGGCGATATGAAGCATCTGAAAGAAGAACTCGGAGATGTACTTTTACAGGTAATTCTGCATTCCCAAATAGCTAAAGAAGAAGGCGCTTTCGACATTGAAGATGTCGCGAAAGGACTTCATGACAAAATAATCCACAGACATCCGCATGTTTTCGGGGATGTAAAAGTTAATTCTCCGGAAGAAGCACTTCTCAGCTGGGACAAAATTAAAAAAGAAGAAAAAAGCCACAGAAAATCCGCAATGGATGGTGTTTCAAAATCCCAGTCGGCTCTGATGAGCGCACAAAAAATCAGCAAAAAAGCCGTCAAATGCGGGTTTGAATGGCCGGATGAAAATTCGCTTTATGACTGCATTAAAAGCGAATTTAAGGAGTTTAAAGAAGCGTCAGCAACAAACGACAAAGCGCACATGGAAGAAGAGATGGGCGACATCCTTTTTGCTGTCGTAAACCTTGCCAGATGGAACAAAATAGACGCTGAACAGGCTCTTATCAAAGCAAATCAAAAATTTATGATGCGTTTCAGAAAGATGGAAGAACTTGCTCAAAAACCGCTTGAAGACTATTCTTTTGAGGAATTCGACGCTCTCTGGAAGGCCGCAAAACAGGCACTGTCAACACAAAACACCAATTGTTAATTATTGTAAACTCAATTCACACCAAAAAAGCAATTATTCTCCCCAAAAATTTTTTATATAAATATACAGGAAAGAGGTTATAATTATGAAAGAACAAGAATTAAACACATTGATGTCAGTAGTTTCAGATCCGATAAAAAATGTTTACAAAATCGAATCAAGAAAAGATTTAGAAGAAATTCAAAGAATTATCAGAATTTTCAATATTGCAGATGAACAGCACAACAAACACACAATGCTGTCAATCAAAAATCTTGCAACATTCAAGCTTGTATTGAGCAACAACTAATACAAGCCCAAAACTTTTTCCTGTAAAAAAGATGTCGTTAAAACGACATCTTTTTTTATTAAAACAATTAATCCAGAAACATTAAAGACACCCCGTTGACAAGGTTAATAGTTATACTTAATTTCCCAGCCGTCATTCATAACCCTTTGAAGACAGGCACTGTAATCTCCATTCTCACCGCAAAATTTATACTTACCTAAAGTTCCGCAATAATAATTATTCTGGCATAATGAATATCCGTTTGGTATTAGCTTTTTAGAATTCAGGACATAAGCTTCAAACAAATTTTTCCCGTATTGAGGAATATTTGCCCTGGGGTTCGCAGCTACAGAAAACCCTTTCGGGAATACTCCATTATTATTCATATCTGTCATAATAAGAATTCTTGCTCTAAAGGTATCTCCTTTGATGTTGTAATAATTATCATACATATAATAACTAATATGATAAGCATACAATCCGGTGGGGGATTTTAAATAATAACCTGATTTATTTGGAGTGGTTACAGTATAGAAAAAACCTACAGTAGTAGCATTTGATGAACTATTTTTTCTATGTCCGATGAACTCAGTACAATTTGGCTTTCTATTACAATAACCTGAAAATTCCTGAAAGTTTTGTTTTTTATACAAATATTCCGAAAATTCCCAAACAAACTGACCATCATTAGGCGTACAGTCCGAAAGGGAAGTTGGACAGTCTTTCTCGTACGCAAACATCGCAATATAATTCAACAAATCCGAATAGGCTCTTTTTAATATTACAGCATTGAGCTTCTTTTCATAATTTAACATAACACCGGGCAAAATCATAACAATAACAACCCCGAGAATGCCCAACGTAATCAATACTTCCGCTAAAGTAAATCCTTTTATTTTCCAAAAGCCCTCTTTATTACCGAGCAATATATTATTTCTTTTATTATTATTTGGGGCGTTTGACGATATTAAACCGATTTTCCTTACAGAGAGCGAATTACAGC
>CALUTA010000039.1 GCA_944323585.1 Candidatus Gastranaerophilales bacterium | reverse complement strand
GAATTGTTAGCTGTATTTAAGCCAAACCTTGATGCAGAAGAAGTTGACAAACAGATTACTGCATTGAACGGTATTATCAAAGATTTTGATGGCTCTGTAGAAAATACGGACAAAATGGGCAGAAAAAAACTTGCTTATGATATCCAGAATTTCCGTGACGGGTTCTTTGTAACAATGAATCTTTCAATCCCTGCTGATAAAGTTGCAGAATTTAAAAGACAGTTGAGATTGAACGATAATATTTTGAGAACTATGTTTATGGAAGTTCCAAAAGCACATGCTGTAAATTAATTAACCCGAAAAGAGGAAAATCAATGTCTTTAGCAAAATCAGTAGTAACAGGAACAGTGTACAGAACACCGGAAAAACGTTTTACACAAAACAACGTTGGTGTGTCGGCCTTTGTTATGAACATAGGCGACAGAGATGAAATGCTTATCAGAATAATTTCCAAAAGAAATTCTCTTGATGAAATCGTCTCATCCCTGAATAAAGGGGACAAAGTTCTTGTTGAAGGGCGCCTTCAGACCGCAACAGTCAAGTCTGACGACGGTACGGAAAAAAGAATTTACGAAATTGACGCTAACACAATTGAAAGATGGGGCGAAATCACTGCCTCTTCCGGTAATCTTGATTTAGGCGGAGAAGATATCGTAAAATTTGAATCTGACGATATGTCTAATGAGCTGATTAATGAAGACGAAATTCCGTTTTAATAGTTTAAAACGGTCTACGGAAAATTTATTCCGGCAATAATTCAAAAAAAATATTAAACACTAAAACATAAGGTCGAGCGCAAAAGCGCAAAATAGAAAGGTAAAATTTAAAACAATGGCAAGACAGGAACAAGATAAGAAAAAACGTAAAAACTGTTCGCTTTGTGCAGATAAAGTTACTTCTATCGATTATAAAGATGCCGCTAAATTGAAAAGATACTTAACAGAAGCAGGCAAAATTATTCCGAGAAGAATAACCGGAAACTGCGCAGAACATCAGCGTATGGTTGCAAAAGCTATCAAACGTGCACGTGAAGCAGCAATCATTGATTATGTTTTTGACTAATCGGATTGATAATTTACTCTAAAGGGGCGGTCAGAGTGACCGCTCTTTTAGTTTGTGTAAAATCATTGATACTGAAAATCTCTCGTGCTAAAATTTCTGTATGACAAAAAGTTTTATTAAAATAGAACCTATGCAAAGGGATTATCTTGACGATGTTATGGTTGTTGAGGAAAAAGCCTACGGGCCTCATCACTGGTCAAAGGAATCCTTTTTTAATGAATTAAACAGCGAACTTGCAAAATATTACTGCGCTTTTAATGAAAAAGGTGAATTGACAGGTTATGCGGGATGCTGGCAGATTTTAGAGGAGGCACATATAACAAATATTGCGGTTTCTCCGGAATTTCGCCGTCAGCATATTGCAGAGGCACTTTTAACAACAATCATTGAATCCTGCCGAAAAGCAATGGTTAAATATATAACTCTTGAAGTGCGGGTGTCTAATATGCCTGCGATTGCGCTGTATGAAAAATACGGTTTTAAATCCCTCGGTGTGCGCAAAGGCTACTATCAGGACAATGATGAAGATGCCTTAATAATGTGGACAGAAAATATATTTTACGATAAATTTAAGAGTATATACGAACAAAATCTTGAAAATTTAAACGAAAAAGCAGGAATTACATATAAATTATGACAGAAGAAGCCGTACAACCACGTGTAAAGACAGTCCGGACAGGTAACAATACAAAATCCGGATTGAAATTCAGTTTTAGCAGCCTTGTGCTGATAATTTTTTGTTCTTTTCTTCTGGTAATTTCAACATTTATAAAGCTGAATATAATTCATTTTAGTATTCCCTCGGAGATGTTTTCAGGACGGGAATTGAAAATACAGGACTATGTACATACATTTAACCTTATTCCGCAGGTGCCGGCAGTTATGTTTATAGCAGGGCTTCTGGGGCGGAAATTCGGACTTGCAAGTGTATTGATTTACATTTTGACCGGACTTTTTATTCTGCCGGTTTTTGCTTTAGGAGGCGGATGGAGATATCTCGGAGAGTATGGTTTCGGGTATATTCTGGCTTATATTCCGGCAGTATATTTGACCGGAACTATTTTGAAATCAGGTTTTACCTACAAAAATATCGGGAAAGCTGTTTTTGTCGGAATTTTTACAATTCATATAATCGGAATTTTGTATATGCTTGCGGTTGCCGGTATTCGTCATGAAGGGTTGATGTTCACGACCGGCTGGATACTTGCTCAGAGCGGGGTTAAGATTATCTATGATTTTATCCTGAGTTATTTGTCTGTTCTGGTTGCAAAATATGCCCGTCTTGTTTTGTGGCTTTATATGTAGTGTAAAGCATGTGGCGGATGAGGTGTCCGGATAGTGATAAAATTGATGCACGCTTTTATACGCAATTAACCCCTGACGTACGTAACCGTTATTAGATTCTTTGAGTTTTTTCCTTAGAATGACAAAAACAATAAGCCATTTTGTCATCCTGAATTTATTTCAGGATCTCAAAGGGATTCTGAAACGAGTTCAGAATGACAGTCAAAGACAAAATGGCTTAGATAAAAAATCCGAATTCTTTCTTGTGTCCTTTCTGAATAACGGTTGACGTACGTCAAGCTATAATTGCTTTTTTCTAATTTAGATACTCTGGCTTGTGAGATATTTAACGAGTTTCCTGACATCTTTGTTCCAGAGCCCGTTCCAGTTTCTAAGAATTACATCGGCAGGGCAGAGGCCTTCAAGGGTAAGTTCTTTTATCGGTTCAAGGAATTTTTCTTCTCTTGTGTTCATTTCAATCAGAGATTTTTCTGCAATGTAGAGAATTTCTTTTGCTATTTCGCCGGCTGCAGCGGTGCCGATTTTTGCAGAAAGTGCGTTTTTAGGAACATTGTACCTCAGTTCCGCAAAGTCGTTGTAGGTGAAATTTGACATAAGTTCATCCACTTCATCCATTGCACTGTTGTTGTATAAAATTCCCTTATAAATCGCAAGGACTGAATAAATCATGTTTTTTCCGACGCAGTCGTGGTTTCTGATTTCGATAAAGTTTCTAAGGCGGACTTCGGGAAAATAGAGGTTTGCGTGAAGTTCAAAGTCCTCTAACTCTGCGTCAAAGTCGCCGAAACCTTTTTGCAGAAATTCTTCAAAGTTAATTTTGCCCTTAATTTCAATCGGCATACCGTTTCTGTTGATGAATATAATCGGACTTTTCAAAACATTATCTATGTATTGTTCAAAAGAAAAATCGTCAGCCATCTTGCCGCAGAATCCGCAGCGGTCGTTATCCGTATTCAGCCAGCTTAGGGCACGAAAAGTTTTGTAGCCTGTTTCGACTCCGCCGCGGATGGGAGAATTTGCAAACATTGCAGTCACAAATGGAACAAGTTTGTTGGCGATTTTGAATTTCCGCATTGCATCTTCTTCATCTTGAAAGTCGAATGTGCCTTGAATTCCGGCAGTTTCTCTCATCATAACATCCGACAAAATTCCCCACAAATATTGCGCCATTATTTTATAGCGTTTTTTGGGGATAAGGTTGATATTTTTGTGCGTGGAAAGCGGCGAAACTCCGTATTCAAGAAGTTTGATGTTGAATTTTTCAAGAACAGGTTTGAGTTTTTTGTTCAGCGAATCTATTTTATTTTTTAAATCGTCAATGTTTTTTTCCGGTTTTATGCTCAATTCCGTCTGACATCCGGGTTCAAGCGTAATTGTGTCGTGGCCCTGTTTCAGACCGATAATATTGTAGTCGTCCGTTATGTAATCCCAGTTTTCGGATTTCGCAAACGAGCGGAGAAAATTGCAAACCCCGAAATCACCTTCATAAGGAACAGCCTTTGCAGTTTCTGAATAAATCGGAAGCCTTTCATACTCAATCCCGACGTTTAAATCTTTTTCGGTTTTAAAGCCGGATGTGAAAAGCTTTAAGATGTCTGTTTTTTCCAATTTTTCTTTAGTCTGCAAATTACTCACACTGTCCTCCATAAAAAATATACTATAACCATTGTTAAAATATCAAATATTATATGAATAAACATTAGCCTGTCTGTGGTAAAATAATAGTCAGGATGAACTATTTTGAACGTGCAAAATTTTTTAAAACCAAAAAGCGGCTCGGGCAAAACTTTTTGATTAACCCCGACGTGATAGAAGATATAATTACTCATGCGGAAATTTCGCCTGATGATACCGTTATTGAAATCGGCCCGGGTGTCGGGTTTGTGACGGAACAGCTTGTGAAATATGCCAAAAAAGTTATCGCAATAGAACTTGACGAGGAAGCAATAAAAGAACTTAAAAAACTGAATGCTCCAAATCTTGAGATAATTCATCAGGATATTTTAAAAACTGATTTTTCAGCACTGACTGATGAAAAAGTTAAGGTTGTTGCAAATATTCCGTATTATATTACAAGCCCGATAATTGCGCATTTGCTGGGCGAAGTTGACGATTTGGATAACAAAAACAGAAACTTAATAAAAGATATTATCCTTATGGTTCAGGAGGAAGTTGCATTAAGAATGTCTGCTGATGAAAATTCTCCCTCCAAGCAGTACGGGCTTCTGACAATTTTGTCGCAATTTTGGGCAGATGTTGAGATATTTAGGCGTGTCGGTCGAAAATCTTTTTATCCTGCGCCGAAGGTTAATTCAGCATTAGTGAAACTTGTCGTGAGAGAAAAACCGAAACTTAATTTGACTGACTATTCTCATTTCAGAAAAACCGTGAAAGCCGCATTTTCACAGCGCCGCAAGAATATAAAAAACTGTCTTATGCACGGCGGATTTGCAAGAGAAAACATTCAAAAATCGCTTGCGGCACTCGGGATAGATGAAAACACAAGAGGCGAAAAACTTTCAATTGAAACGTTTGGCAAACTGTCAGAGGAGCTTTTGAAAAATAAAGATGTATAAAATCCTTATGAGGAGGGCTGAATTTTTAATTTTGGGGCTGGTGAAAATTGCACAAATATAATAAAAATAATTTAAAATATGCAAAAGATTTAAGAAATAATCCGACCTTGCCGGAAAAAATTTTGTGGGAAAAATTAAGAATGAACAAATCCGGCTGTAAATTCAGAAGACAGCAGCCTATAGGTGCTTATATAGTTGATTTTGTCTGCTTTTATCCGAAAATTGTAATTGAACTTGACGGCGGGCAGCATAATGACAATAAAATGCTTGAGAAAGATTTTGTCCGTGATGAATTTTTGAAAAAAGAAGGTTTTAGAGTTCTAAGAATATGGAATGATGATATTTATAAAAATTTGGAAGGGGTTCTTGAATATATAAAGAGGGAAATTTCAGGTTTATCACCCACCCCGAAATCAGAGATTTCGACCCTCCCCTCAAGGGAGGGTAATGCCAATTTTCTGCAAAGCAAAAATCAAATGAGTTGTAAGACTCGCTCCTTAATGGAGGATGCCGACAAAGAGAAAATTGTTATTCAATGTCCGGCAAAAATTAACCTTGATTTAAAGGTGACTTCAAAACGTCCTGACGGATTTCACAATATCAAAAGCGTTATGCAGACAATAAGTTTGTACGATTTTTTAACGCTTAAGGCAGAGCCTGCGGAAAAATTTGAGATTAATCTTTCCGGAACAAGTGATGAAATCCCTTATAACGAGAAAAATCTTGTTTATAAATCCATTTTGTTATTTATTGAAAGGGTAAATCTTTATCCGCACAAAATTGATGTTTATATAGAAAAAAACATTCCGGTATCAGCAGGGCTTGCGGGCGGAAGCACGAATGCCGCAGGAATTTTGAAAGGCTTGAATGTATATTTTGACAATATTTTGTCAGATAAGGATTTGCATGAATTGTGTGCAAAATTAGGGTCTGACTTAAATTTATGTCTTGAGGGCGGAAGGCAGCTTGCGACAGGCAGGGGTGAAATTCTTGAAGCATTGCCGTTTGAAGAGTTTGAGGTGTCGCTGATAAAACCTTTATGTCTTGGAATTAGCGCAAAAGAGGCTTATACAAAGTTCTCCCAAAAACTTTCCGAGGGCAAGTCCGGCCGTGAGAATTTTAAAAACGACCTCGAGTGGGCTGTAATTGACGATTATAAAGAGCTTCAAAAAATTAAAACTCTTTATCCTGATTCAATGATGTCAGGTTCAGGGTCTTCATATTTTTTGATTAACGGAGAATTTCAGCCTCTTGAAGGCTACCTTGTCAAAAACGGTTTTAAGTCCGTTCCCGACGGAGTGAAAATCATTTGATTGCTGATGCGTAGGATAAAAAGCTGCTCGGTTGTATTAGTATAAAGCATAATTTTTTCCTTTGTTAAGTATGGTTTAATTAAAAAGTAAAAGGAAAAAATTATGAACAAAAACATATTTAACATTTTAGCCTTCTCTCTTTTGTTGTCTGTTTCGGCAGGCGGAGTTGCAGAGGCAAATGAAATTCAATTTGACAACCAGAATTTTATTCTAAAAGCAACAGCGCAGTCGCTTGATTTGCCAAACGGAATGAACGAGTATTTTCCCGTGAATGAAAATCACGACTCCTGGACAAAAATGATAGGGGTTTACCATCTTCCGGAAGTTAAAGATCCGATAGATTATGCCGGGGATGTTGACAAAGATATTGAAAACAATGATGCCTGCGTGCTTTTAAAATTTGCCAAAAACAAAAAAACAGATCAGGCGGTTATAAGCTACCTTGAAAACGGAAGCGAAAATGGCAGAAATTTTTTCACATACAATGTTTTCAAATATGAGAAAAACCCGCTTAAAGGCATAACAGAATTTCGATATTCCGTCAAATATTTTTTCAAAAACAATGATGAAATAGTCAAGATTGCAAACAAAGTAAAGGCCGACAATGACAAATATATGACAATGCTGATATCATCTCCGATTCCGCCGATTGTCGAGAAGGAATTGACTCCGTAGACTTATAATTTAGAACGGCATTCCGTACAGCCCCTGCATTCCGTTTTGCATCATAAACATCTGCTGGCTGCTGTCGTAGTTTTGCGGAAACTGATCATAACTCATAGGGGCTGATTTCATTTTGCCGTCAGAATTTTTCTTGATTTCATGCGGTTCACGTTTTGCGGCAGCTTCTTCTTTGTTGCGCTGGAAAAATTTCGGAATAGGCATTGCATAATCGTCCGCATCATCCTGCGCTTCGCTGTTTTTGTAATCCATGTACATAAACCCGTTCAAATCCTGCCCGTAACCTTCCGGCGGAACGTAGTTGTTAGAATTGCCCCTGCCTTCAGCAAAAACAACAGGTGAAGCAAGTGCCAGACAAATACTTAAACTTAAAATTCTTTTTAGCATTAACCCTCCGTTAGAAATTTCCTTAAATTCCTTAATCCTGTTAACATTATAGCAGAAATTATTTAAGAGGCAAACTCAATAATTCTCAAGAACTATTGCGTAATTTTTGAAAATTTGCTACAATTATAGCAGGAAAGAAGGTTAGGATTATGATTAGTGCAGTGAGAATGTTTGCTAACAATTACGCTTCGGCGCAGAATCAGGCCCGTCAGGATATGATAAGCCAGAGATATAATGAAATCTACGCTCACGAACTTGCGCACAAAAGAGCAGGCGGAAATCTTGCGGGTAATATCGTTATTGAACGTGACGAAAACGGGGTTCCGATTGGCGGGCATGTTTCCATAAAAATGCCTGCTCTTGATAAAAATAACCCTGATAAAACAATAAAAGACGCTTCTACTGTTATTAATTCAGCTATGGCACCGTCAGATCCGTCTTCTCAGGATTATAAAGTTGCATCTCAGGCAAGAGAAATTAAATCTCAGGCAGAAAGTTACAAAAGAACTCATCCTGACAGCGGTAAAAAATTGAATGTGATTGCGTAAGTTATGAAAAAAGTTTTAGCAGTATTTTTGATATTAGTTTTTGGCGGAATATTTTCTGCGCCTCCGGTTTTTGCGGAAAATGTAATTTATAATGTCGAAACAAAAAAAGTACATAAAGTTACATGTCCTCATGCGCAAAAATGTACTAAAAATTGTATAAAAATAGACCGCAAAGATGCCTATAATCAGGGCGGAAAACCATGTAAAACCTGCGGAGGCTAAAGTGTTTACTAAAGGGCGGGCTGAAATTTTCAGCCCGCCCGAAATTAATCTTATTTTTTCGCAAGGTCTTCGGCTTCCCGCTCTGCCTTTTCAGCTTTTTCTTCAGCTTTCATTGCCTTTTTCTCGGCTTCTTCTTCTTTTTTAAGCGCATGTTTTTCTTTCATCTCGTCTACTTTTTCTTCGACTTTGTCTTTTACATTTTCAGCGCCTTTTTTGATGTTTTCTTTAACTTCATCGGCTTTGTCTTTAATGTGTTCAGCAGTGCGTTCCGCTTTTTCTTTTAAAGTTTCTTTATCCTGTGTTTTTTCGTCTTTCATAATCTTTCTCCTTTAATTTTAGGTGGTACAGCTATTCACAAACTGATTATAAAAGATTTTGCGCATGTTTAAATTGTCCGGCTGATTAATATGGCAAGTTTTATATTATACTTTTGGTGATTACATTTTTGGAGTATTATTTAAAAGAGGAGATTTATATGAAAGCACTTGTATATGACAAAAATATTGAAGGAAGTATAAAACTTTGCGAAAGAGAAATGCCCGAAATAACAGACCCGAAAGATGCGATTGTGAAAGTTACGTTGTCCACAATCTGCACAAGCGATTTGCATATAAAGAAAGGATTTGTGCCAAGAGCAAATAACAATGTGATTTTAGGTCATGAATTTGTCGGAGAAGTAGTGGCTGTCGGGGAGGAAGTAAAGAAACTTTCTGTAGGTGACAGAGTAAGCGCAAACTGTGAAACTTTTTGCGGGGAATGTTATTTTTGCAAGCGTGGATTCATAAACAACTGTATTAAAGGCGGATGGGAACTCGGATGCAGAATTGACGGTTGTCAGGCGGAATATGTAAGGGTTCCGTATGCGGATAACGGATTAACCGGACTGCCTGATGGTGTAAGTTATGAGGAGGCGCTTTTTGTCGGAGATATTTTGTCGAGCGGATACTTCGGCGCAGAAATGTGCGACATCCAAAAAGGTGACGTTGTTGCCGTAATCGGCTCAGGGCCGGTGGGTTTGTGTGCTATGATGTGTGCAAAATATTTAGGTGCAGGTACCGTTATTGCAATTGATATTGATGAAACAAGGCTGAAAATTGCACGGGAAAACAGGCTTGCGGATTACGTTTTTAATCCTTGCAGGTGCAATATAGAAGAAGAAGTTAAAAAACTGACCGAAAACCGCGGGGCCGACGGGGTTATCGAATGCGCCGGAACAGGTGAAACCTTTGAAATGTCCTGGAAAATAGCAAGGCCGAATGCGGTTGTCGGGGTGGTTGCAATGTATGAGGAAAACCTGACGCTTCCGCTTCCTGAGATGTACGGCAAAAATCTTACATTCAAAACCGGCGGTGTGGATGCCGTACACTGCGAAAAGCTCGTAAACTTGATAAAAGAAAAGAAAATTTCGACTGATATTTTGATTACGCAAAGGTTCAAACTGAGTGAAATTCAGGAGGCCTACAAACTTTTTGAACAAAAACCCGACGGATGTTTGAAAGTCGTAATTGAACCTGATTAAATCACACAGTTTAGTAGGTCGGATTTACTAATCCGACATTTTGCTTTGTCGGGATTAAGCCCAACCTACAAGCTTCGTCAGGCGCCTCAGGATGACAGGTTTAATTAATCAGCTGGATTGCTTCGCTTACGCTCGCAATGACAGAAAATAAAAACAGCCATTAAAAACATCCGACCTTTGCGGAGTGAACAATCAATGTTCCGTTTCACAATTACAAGGCAAGTGCTGTTTGAGTGCGAAGCACGAGTCCACTTGCTTTATGTGAAACGGTTACAATTGATTAGTGAGTGAAGCGCAGGTCGGGAGTTTCTTTGCGGTACTTTCTTGTCGACACAAGAAAGTACCATCTTTCACTGCAACATAAGAAAAGATTGAACATTATAAAATTCTTTGTCGGGATTAAGCCCAACCTACAAGCTTCGTCAGGCGCCTCAGGATGACAGGTTTAATTAATCAGCTGGATTGCTTCGCTTACGCTCGCAATGACAGAAAATAAAAACAGCCATTAAAAACATCCGACCTTTGCGGAGTGAACAATCAATGTTCCGTTTCACAATTACAAGGCAAGTGCTGTTTGAGTGCGAAGCACGAGTCCACTTGCTTTATGTGAAACGGTTACAATTGATTAGTGAGTGAAGCGCAGGTCGGGAGTTTCTTTGCGGTACTTTCTTGTCGACACAAGAAAGTACCATCTTTCACTGCAACATAAGAAAAGATTGAACATTATAAAATTCTTTGTCGGGATTAAGCCCAACCTACAAGCTTATATTAATTAAATCAGATACAGATTTGGGCAGGGCGGGCGAATTTCCCGCCCTTGTTTTGTTATATTTTAATTAAAAAGAATTTGCTGTCTTTGTTTGCAAGAACTTTATGCTGTTCATCTTTTTTGAACATCAAAATCTCGCCCTTGCCGACCGTGAACTTTTCTGCATCAAAATGAAGTTCGATTTCCCCGTCCAGAACATACACAGCCGCATCACAAACAGAAGTATGTGTGTCGATTATTTCTTCTTTTTTAAGCGCAATAATGCTTAAACAGCTGTCGTTTTGTTCCATCAAAGTTTTTTTCATAAATTTTTCATCATCAAGATTAACAATATCCTTTGCTTTTAAAACATTGTAAAACATAAAAGACCTCCTTGAATTTGTATTACAGTCTTAAGTTAAAAACTTTTAAGGAATAACACAATT
>CALUTA010000038.1 GCA_944323585.1 Candidatus Gastranaerophilales bacterium | reverse complement strand
AACTTCCAGCAGATGAAAGAAAATATTGATACTTTTACGAATTTTCGGGAATTTACAGCCGAAGAACTTCAAACAGCAGCAGAAGTTGCAAAGATTATTCAATCCCAGGGCGCAATCAACTGTACTGCCTGCAGGTATTGTATGGAAGTTTGTCCGAGAGGGATTAACATCCCTGCAATTTTCGGGTTGTATAATGTATATAAAAACAACGATAATGGATTTATGTTCGGCGTGAACTACAACGCTCTTAAGGATAGCGAAAAAGCCGACAAGTGCATAAACTGCCATCTGTGTTCAAAAAATTGTCCGCAGGGGCTTGATATTCCGGCACTGCTGAAGAAAGTTGAGTCAACAGTTGAAAGAGTAGATAAAAAGTAAACAATGAACGGTAAAAAAATATTCAGAATAAGACAAATTGCGGCGGGAGTTGTGTTCCTGCTTGCTGTTGCAGGGATTTTAGGACTTTTTTACGGTGTAAAAGTTTTTGATATTCAGTTGATGCCGGTTGTGCAGAAGCTGATTATTGATTTTTCTGTCTTGACGCTTGTCTTATTCTTAATTCTTGCCGTGTTAACTTTTATTTTCGGAAGAATTTATTGTTCTCTCATTTGTCCGTTCGGAATTTTGCAGGAAATCGTCGGGTTTTTCAAGAACAAAATCCACAGACCGAAAAACTCAAAGCGAGTTAATTTCCCGCTCAAATATTTTATTGCGGCAATTTGCTGGGGGGCTTTGTTTGGCGGAACAGCAGTTTTGATAAGGTATGTTGACCCTTATTCCGTATTCGGGTCAGCTATGAGTTTGACTGTTTCGGGGCTTGCGGTTTTAGGAATTGCGGTTTTAGCCGTAATCTTAAAAGACAGAATTTTTTGTACGGATTTTTGTCCTGTCGGAACTGTTTTAGGGCTGATTTCAAAAGTTTCACTGTGCAAAATCCATATTGAAGATATTTGCGTTTCCTGCGGAACCTGCGAGCGTAATTGCCCTTCAGGCTGCATAAATTCAAAAGAAAAAACGGTAGATAACGAAACCTGTATAAAATGTTTAAAATGTCTTTCAGTTTGCCCGAAAGCAGGAATTAAGTACGGGATTCCTGAAAAAAGAGTAAAATTTAACCCAAAACGCAGAGATTTGATAATTTCAGCCACCGCTCTTGCCTTGTTTGGCGGAATGATTAAGGCCGGTATTGAATTTAAGGATAAAATTGTTGAAAAGGTTAAAGATGTAATTCTTCCGGCGGGTGCTGTCAATAAAGAGCGTTTTCTAAATAAGTGCCTTAACTGTAATCTTTGTGTCGAAAATTGTCCGAACAAGATTATTCAAAAGGCAGATGCTGAATACGGCGCTGTACATATAGATTACTCAAAAGGCCCATGCAAATTTGATTGTCATAAGTGTTCTGAAGTTTGCCCTTCAGGTGCGATAAAGAGAATTTCGCTTGAAGAAAAACAAAAAACAAGAATTGCAATGGCAATGATTAATCCTGAAAAGTGCACAAAATGCGGTGAATGTTCAAGGGTTTGCCCTGTGCATGCTATAATGACGGTAAACGGTGCGCCTGTTCTTGATGCAAGAAAATGTATAGGCTGCGGTGCCTGCAAGAACACCTGTTTCTTCAAGGCAATAGAAATTTTCGGAGTGCAGGAGCAAAAAACGATTTAAAAAAAAGGAGAAAAATATGTCGCTTGGAATAACTGAAATACTTTTAATACTTGTTGTAATAATTTTACTGTTCGGAGGAAAAAGAATTCCTGAAATCGCAAGAGCTTTAGGGCGGGCATCTTACGAATATAAAAAAGCAAAAAGCATAATTAAAGATGAAGCTCAGGAATTGAAATCAGCAATAGAGGACACTGTTGAAAAACCTGAACAGTATGATCCTTCAAAAGATACAGTAAGACCGGAAAATTAAAAATATGGAACAGGATGACGGAAGCCTTATATCACATCTTGAGGCTTTAAGAGAAACATTGTTGAAATGTATAATAGCTTTGTGCATTGTTTTGCCGTTGGGGTTATATCTTGCTCCAAAGTTTTTGGACTGGCTGACTGTGGTGATTACCCGCAACAGCAGTATTGCATTCAACTTTTTCTCGCCTATGGAGGTGTTCTTAATCCAGATTAAAACTGCGATGGTGCTGGATTTTGTGATTTGTTTTCCGTATATAATCAAAAAACTCTGGGATTTTATACTGCCTGCGTTATACGAACATGAGAAAAAATTTATAAAGAATATTGTTTTGATGTCGAGTTTTCTGTTTGTAGCCGGAGTTGCATTCTGTGTATTTTTGATAATGCCTATGGTAATTAATTTCGGCATGAGCTTTTCAAGCACCAATATAAACCCTATGTTCGGGATTTCCAACGTAATTAATATGACTTTATGGATGTCGCTGGCATTCGGGCTAATGTTTCAGATGCCTTTGATAACTATAGCGCTTATAAAATCAGGGATTATATCATACGAATCCGTAAGCGACAAAAGGCCATACGTAATAGTTTTGATATTAATTCTTGCGGCAATC
Organism: Candidatus Gastranaerophilales bacterium; assembly: GCA_944323585.1. GTDB lineage: Bacteria > Cyanobacteriota > Vampirovibrionia > Gastranaerophilales > Gastranaerophilaceae > Scatenecus. The sequence continues at coordinate 8,579 of CALUTA010000038.1, read as the reverse complement.
TTCACGCCGCCTGATGTTGTGAGCCAATTGATGCTTGGAATACCGACTTATTTGTTGTTTGAGGCGGGGCTGCTGTTTGCAAGAAAGTACAAAGGCAAAGATACTGCACCTCTTGACTGATAGCAGCTATCAGGGAGTAAAATAAATTTATGACTGAACAGCGTAAAGACTATTCTGATTTAGAATTTGCAAAATTAGATATCGGACGTTACCATAGACGTGGATGTTCGGAGGCTGTTTTCGGAGAGTGCAAGACGGCCGAACAGCTGGTTGAAATTTTTGCTGAATTCAAGAAACAGGGGCAGAATGTTCTTTCAACCCGTGTAGACAGCGAAAAGGCTGAGATTTTGAAGGAAAGTTTTCCTGATTTAAAGTACAATGAAATTGCAAAAACTGCTGTTTTGATAGTAAAAGAAGTTAAAAAAGAAGGCGAAATTGCTGTCTGTACCGGCGGAACAGGAGATATTCCGGTTGCTGAAGAAGCGGCAGAAACCGCAGAGTTTTACGGTAGCAATGTTAAAAAATACTATGATGTCGGGGTTGCCGGAATCCACAGACTGTTTTCAAATATTGAAGAAATACGAAAGGCAAATGTAATTGTGGCGGTTGCAGGTATGGAAGGCGCATTGGGCGGAATTGTCACGGGACTTGTTGATGTTCCGGTTATTGCGGTTCCGACATCTGTCGGGTACGGAAGTTCGTTCAAAGGTTTGTCGGCACTTTTGACAATGCTGAACTCCTGTGCCGAAGGAATGACGGTTGTGAATATAGATAACGGATTTGGCGCAGGTTACGGCGCAAGCCGTATAAACAAGCTGATTTGCAATGGAAGAAGGAGATAAAAGTGGATTTATATTTTGATTGCGGCAGTGGAATTTCAGGAGATATGTCGGTTGCGGCACTTCTTGATTTAGGGGCTGACAGAGAAAAACTCGACAGCGTTTTGAAGTCTATCAATCTGGATAATGAATTTAAGTATGTGATTTCCAAAAGGCAGGTTAATGCGATATCGGCAACGGATTTTGACGTGATTTTGCCGGACGAAGGCGAGCATTACCATGGAGACCATCACCATCATGATGAGCATCACGAACATCATCACGGGCTCAGTCATGAGCATATTCACAGAAATCTTGATGATGTGAATGCGATTATTGAAAAATCAAGTGCTTCAGAAGAGGCAAAAACGCTTGCAAAACGGATTTTCCAAATTGTAGCAGAAGCCGAAGCAAAAGTTCACGGAAAAGATATAAAAGAAGTGCATTTCCACGAAGTCGGCGCAATAGATTCTATTGCGGATATATTGAGTTTTGCTGTTCTGTTTGAGGATTTGAAACCGGAGAAGGTTTATTTTTCTCCGCTCACAGAAGGGCGGGGATTTGTCGAATGCCAGCACGGAAGGCTTTCTGTGCCTGTTCCGGCTGTGTGCGAAATTGTTTCAAAATATCAATTGCCAATGAAAATTACAGATAATGACGGCGAGATGGTGACACCTACAGGTGCCGCAATCGCTGCCGCTTTATATACCGGAGAAAAACTTCCGGAAGTTTTTGTTATTAATAAAATCGGTTACGGTGCGGGGAAAAGGCACTATGCCAATCCGATGTTAAGAGTAATGTCAATAAAAGAGAAAGGAGAATAATTATGCATTTAGGAAACGGAATTATTTGTCCTGTTACGGGAATTCCAATGCTTGTTGCGGCAGGTGCTGCGGCTTTCCTGGCATATAAAAAAGGAAGAAAAGAATTTACTAAAGATAAAATTATGCCGGCGGTTGCATTAACGGCACTTGTGTTTTCTTTGCAAATGTTGAATTTTGCAATCCCCTCAACCGGATCAAGCGGACATATTGTCGGAGGAACTCTGCTTGCGGCACTTTTAGGGCCTTATGCGGCATTTCTTGCAATGTGTGCAATATTGATTGTACAGGCGGTGTTCTTTGCAGACGGAGGTCTTCTGGCTCTTGGATGCAATATATTTAATATGGGGTTGCTTGCCTGCTTTGTTGCCTATCCGCTTTTGTATAAACCTCTGGAAGATAGAAACAAACCGTTTTTAGGTGCTATTTTAGCTTCAATTGCGGCACTTCAGTTAGGTTCGATTGCTGTTGTTGGGGAGGCTTATCTTTCAGGCTCAATTACGGGAAATATCTTGAATTTTGCAGGGCTTATGCAGGCAATTCACCTTCCGATAGGTGTTGTTGAAGGTGTTGTATCAGGATGTGCAATACTTTTTGCAAGACGTGCGGGCGAAAAAGCTTCAACATCTGTTTTCGGCGCAATTTCTCTGCTGTGTGCAGGCCTAATCGCACAGTATGCAAGCTCTAAGCCGGACGGTCTGGAGTGGTCTTTGCTTAACATTTCAGATTCTGTTGTTATGCAGACACAGTATGCACTCTATACAATTTCTGAGGCTTTGCAGGCTAAATCAGCTTTGCTTTTGTCACTTCCCGCTTATGCAGGAAATCTTCTGGGAGTTGCTGCTGTTGGAGGTTTGATGTATCTTTCTTCTCTCGTGCTGTCAGCAAAAACGGTGAAGGCTGATGCAGAATAAGTTTTTGCAATTATCGGAATTTTTAAAATCTAAGGAAAAGCAAGGCATCTGCCTTGCTTTTTCGGGCGGAATAGACAGTACGCTTTTGCTTTATCTCTGTAAAGGGCTTGAAAATGTTCAGGCCGTAACTTTTTCTTCTGTTTTTCAGACGGAAGAAGAAATTGAACTTTGTAAGCAGCTTGCCTCAAAATACGGAGTTAAGCACGTAATAATTGACTTTAACCCGCTGGAGAACTCTGAACTTGCGCAAAATCCAAAAAACAGATGCTATTTATGCAAAAAAATCTTCTTTTCAAAACTCACTGACTTTGCAAAAAGCCAAAATCTGGAATATATAATGGACGGCACAAATTTTGATGACCTTCATGCTTTCCGCCCCGGGCTGAAGGCTTTGAAAGAATTGAATATATCTTCTCCGCTTGCCGAATTTAAAATAACAAAGCAGGAAATCCGCATGTATGCCGAAGAAATCGGAATAGAAATTGCACAAAAGCCTTCAACCCCCTGTCTTGCAACGAGGTTTCCGTACGGAACAAGGCTTGATGCTGAAAAAATCAATATTGTGAAACAGGGCGAAAATATTTTAAAATCCTTCGGCTTTGAAGCAAACAGGCTGAGACTTCACGACAACATCGCAAGAATTGAGATAGAAAAATCACGCTTTAATGATTTCCTTGCCCGAAAAGATGAAATTGTACAAGCCCTGAAATCAACCGGCATAACTTATATTACACTGGATCTTGAGGGCTTGAGAAGCGGAAGTATGGATATTTAGCCTTGATGTTTGAGTTCTTTTTGCCAGACGGATAGAAAATAAAATGCAAGGATAAAGTATGTAATCCACATAATTACTGTTGCAAGGCAGTTTGACCCTTGCAAATAAGCTTCAATCCACATTACAACAGACAAACCGTTTACCAGAATCCATACATACCACTGTTCGATGCATCTTTTAATCGTCAAAAGCATTCCCAGAATTGAAAATACTGTTGTTGTCCCGTCAATAAAAGGAGTTGCGCCGCCTGTGTATTTTAAAATTAAACTGACCGCAAGTGTAAGAATTGTCGTTATAATCAGGCAGATTATTCGTTCTTTTGCAGAAAGTTTCGTCTTTATAATTTCAGTGGAATCTTTTTTTAAGTGTTTTTTCCATCTGAATATCCCAAGAATCTGCATAGGCAGGTAATAAAGCATATAAAGTGCAAGGTTGCCGAAAAGGTGGTTTGCAAACGACAAATATGAGTAACACAATGTTCCGCATAAACCGAATGCATAACAGGAAATTTTTCCCTTTCCTGCAAGAATTGTGTATGAAATTCCGCAAATCGCCGACATAAGCGCAATCTTGCTGTCGTTAATCAGGAATGACAGTATAATTATCAGTGCAATCTCCAGCGGAAAAATAATCCGCTCCGCTTTACCCCAGCCTCTCAATTCTGATTTTATAAATTCTCTGAATTTCATTGAGATAATTATATTACAAAATTGTTGAAAAATTTTACTTTTTGCTTTGTGTGTTGTCTACTATATATAGGATATGAGAATTAATCGCACAGACAAAAATAATATAGCTTTTACCTCCTGGATGAATAACAAGGTCATTTTGAAAGGGCTTGAAAAGATTTCCGATCACGGAACCTCATTTGCCGCAACAACGTCGCTTGTAATGGCATTAGGAGTGCGTCCGCTTGCAATTTTTGCAACACCTAACGTTGAGCGGGAAAACAAGGAATATGCAAGTGTAAATTCTATAAGTTCAGGGCTTGTAAAATTCGGGCTTGTCGAGGCTGTTGCTCTCCCTATCGAAAATGCTGTCAAAAAGATTGACAAAAATCCTTCTAAATACCTCAAGAAAAACACAATAACCGCCTTAACCCCTATGAAAAAGCAAATTGCGGATTCTCAAGCCTACAGATTCGGAACACAGATTATCAAACTCGGCGCAGGGGTTCTCTCAGCAATCCCGAAATCAGTCCTGACGGTCGCCCTGATTCCTGTTATTATGGATAATGTTTTCCCGAAAAAACATTCAATCTCTGAAAATAAAAAATATGAAGCTGATTATAAAACAGTTTTTTCGGGCAAAAATAAATCAAAAGTACCGTTTACAGGTTCTACCGGAGAAAAGCTTTCACTGGGGCTCGGCAAAATTCTGGATAATTCGCATTTCCAAAAATTCATAAAAAAATATCAAAATGATGAAAAAAATATTGCCAAACACATGACTGCCGCAACAGATATTTTATTGACAGGAACAAATGCCGTCCTCATTAAAAAAAGCAGCAGAATTAAGGAAAATCGAAAAAATCCGCTTATTTATAATTCTGTAATATCAACCGGTGTAACCCTTGGAGGCGGGTATTTTATAGATCGCCTTATAAAAAATAATACCCGTAAGTTTGTTGAAAAATTCTCCGAAGTCAACAAGGCTGACCCAAAATTGTCTAAATATATTCAGGGGATAAACATTCTGCGTCCGGCATTGATTTTTGCAGCAATCTACTATGGCTTGCTGCCCGTGATATCAACCTATTTTGCCGAAAGATTGGATAAAAAGCTTTTAAAATAACAGAATACTCCGTTAATCTCCGGCAAAAACTTCTGGCTTAAAAATTTATACGGCAAGTTCTTCCGTAATATTATTCATCGGGTTCCAGGTGTCTTTAAGATTGTTTTCAATAAGGTTCTGGTAGAAATTTTCTTTGTAATCAAGAAGAGCAAGCTGCTGCTTAAGTTCTTCCATCTGTTCTAAGGCTTTTTTCTTTGTATCCTGAATTATTCCGTATCGTTCTTTTATTGTGGAATCCCCGATTATACAAAGGTCAATGTATCTTTTAATAGCTTTGTTTTCAGTTCCGACAGAGCGTAAACATTTTACGATTTTTACCCACTCGAGATCGTTTTCTGAAAATTGGCGGATGTTATTTTCGTTCCTTTTTACAAAAGGGAAAAATCCGCTTTTTGCCCAGAATCTTAATGTATGCTCTGATATATCCATTTTATCCGCAACTTCTTTTATTGTGTACATTTTATTCCTCCTTAATAAAATTATATCATAAAATTGAGAGTAACTCTTAAGTTATAAAAAAAGAGGTTCTGTTGAGAACCTCCTGTATTTTTTAGTAAAAATATGATGGTTAAATTAATTTTGAAATATCTTCAACGATTTGCTCTTTTGTGAGGTGGTAGCGTGTAAGAAGTTCGCTGAGAGGAACCCTGTCAGTAAACTCTTTCTTTCCGCCGAAGTTTAGAACTTTCATATCTGAATTTCCGTAAAATCTTGAAATCTTTTCGCCGAAACCGCCGTCAAGAATACCGTTTTCAAGCGTAACAACGATTTTGTGATTTTCTTTGAGGCTTTCGAGAAGCTCTTCATCAAGCCCTGTCAGGTAAACAGGATTAATTAATGTTGCTTCAATTCCAAGTTTTTCTTTTATTTGATTTACTACATCTCCGCCGAGCCCGAAAAAGTTTCCAACTGCAATGACCGCAATTTCGCTTCCTGTCTTGACGAGTTTAGACTTGTTCAATATTGAGTAGTCTGTAGTATCTTCAATTCCTGTTGAGACAAAGTTCCCGAACGGAACTCTGATTGCAACGGGGTGTTCTGTTTGTTCTACTGACCAGTCAAGCATTTTCAGATATTCTTCTTTGCAGGTCGGCGCAAGGTAGACAATGTTTGGAATATTTGACAGGAACGGAATGTCGAAAGAGCCGACGTGCGTTGCATCCATCGGCGAAAGTCCGCCCCAGTAAACAAGAATAGTTGCAGGTGAATTGTTCAGCGCAAGATCCTGCGACATCTGGTCGTAAGTTCTCTGCATAAATGAACTCATGATTGCAAGAACTGGTTTTGCACCGTTGGCGGCAAGGGCTGAGGCATAAGCTACAGCGTGTTCTTCCGCAATGCCGGGGTCTGTGTAGCATTCGCCCATTTTCTTTCTGAATTCGGGTGTGAAGCCGTATGCGCCCGGAGTTGACGGGGATATTGCAATCACGGTTTTGTCAGTTTCGTGCTTTTTCAAAAGGTAATCTGTTGTTAAAGATTCATAGCTTTCAGTTTGTCCGCCGGATGGTTCTTTTGCGTCCATAAAGCCCGGAAGCTGCCAGTGATAGGCTTCTTTGTTTTCTTCAGCCTGTTTGTAACCTTTGCCCTTGAGTGTATGGATATGGACGACAGTCGGTCTGTCAGTGTCTTTTACGTCCTGAAAAGCTTTTATAAGAGTTTCAACATCATTGCCGTTGGCTACATAGACATAGTTAAAGCCGAATGCCGTAAACATATTGTTTTCAGCTTTTCCGTTTGTTTCTCTTAAAAGTTTGAGGTTTTTATAAAGTCCGCCGTGAGTTTCTGCGATTGACATTTCGTTGTCGTTTACAATAAGAATAATGTTGCTGTTCAAGACTGCTGCATTATTAAATCCTTCAAAAGCCTCACCGCCGCTCATGGAGCCGTCGCCGACAATTGCGATTACGTTATATTTTTCGCCTTTCAAATCTCTGGCTTTTGCAAGTCCGGTTGCAAGGCTTGCGGCAGTAGAAGTGTGTCCGATAATAAAGTTGTCGTGTTCGCTTTCATTCGGGTTTGAATATCCTGAAATTGTTGTGTGTTCAGGATGTAAAAAGCCTTCTTTTCTGCCTGTCAGGATTTTGTGGGGATAAATCTGGTGTGAAACATCATATACGATTTTATCCTTCGGTGAATCAAATACATAATGAAGTGCAATAGTGGCTTCTACAATTCCAAGATCCGGCCCGAGGTGTCCGCCGATTGTGTTTACTCTGTTCAAAATGGCTTCCCTGATTTCGCCTGAAAGATTGGCCATTTCTTCAGGGGAAAGAGTTTTTATATCTTTCGGGGAGTTTATTTTGTCTAAAATTTTCATTATAAAGTTCTCCTTTTTTCTCTGAAATTTATTATTACAAAAAAATTATAACCTTTGAGAGCTGCTATCAGTCAAGAGGCTTGTTTAAGATTAGTTAATTTCGGAGTGCATGACGCAAGGGGATAGTTTTTCAGCTTTGAAGCGTCAGGCTTTGATTTTTACAACAACTTTTTTAACTTTCTGCTGTGTTGTGGAGATTAACTGGGGTTTGTGGGCTTCGTGCGGGTATAAAACAGCAAAAAAGCCTTTCTTTAGCGGAAGTTTCAGAATTTGATTTTCTCCGTCATAGTAGAATGCAATATCACGTGACTGGTTGTATTCGTCCTTGACTTCCAACCCTTCAAGCGGTGTGTATTCAATTATTTCCTCTCCCTCAAGCAGAAGCTGGATATCTGTGTAATTTCTGTGCGCTTCAAAATATCCGGATTCCTTGGTGTTGTATTCATCAATATTTGCGTAAATTTCTTCCGAAATCTCGTATCTTCCGCATTCTTTGTCTGATGAAATGTCGTTGATAAAATCAATCACAGATTTATCTATGTTGTAAAGTTTCAGGTTTTCAATTTTGTCGTAAATCATTTTTCCCCTTTTTTAAGCAAGTTCTTTCATTGCTTTTTCGTATTCTTCTTTATTCGGTGCTTTGCCATGCCAGCCTGCATTGTTTTCCATAAAGCTTACACCTTTGCCTTTTATTGTGTTTGCAATAATTGCGGTGGGTTTAGAGTTTTTCTTTGCTTTTTCGATTGTGTCATAGATTGCCGGAATGTCATGCCCGTCAACTTCCAGAACATCCCATCCGAAAGCTTTGATTTTTTCATTCAAAGGTTCAAGTGATTTTATGTTTTCTGTTGCGCCGTCAATTTGAAGTCCGTTTCTGTCGATTATTGCAACAAGGTTGTCAAGTTTGTGGTGCGCTCCGTTCATAAAGCCTTCCCAGACGCTTCCTTCCTGAAGTTCACCGTCGCCGAGAAGTACAAAGACATTTGCCGGATTTTTGTCAAGTTTCAGCGCAAGAGAAATTCCGCACGCAAGCGACAATCCCTGTCCTAAGGACCCTGTTGCAACTTCCACTCCGGGGCAAACAGGCATCGGATGCCCCTGAAGTCTGCTTCCGAGTTTTCTAAATGTTAATAGTTCTTC
>CALUTA010000037.1 GCA_944323585.1 Candidatus Gastranaerophilales bacterium | reverse complement strand
AGCGAAGCACACAAGGCATCCGATGCACTTTTAACAATTAACGCAGGCTTCTTTGACCCGGAAAACGGGAAATCAACCTCATATATTGTCACAGACAGTATCACATCCGAAGACCCGCATTTTAATGAAAATTTACTCAAAAACGGGGTATTAAGAAAAAATCTTGACAAAATTTTGAACAGAACAGAATTCAGAATTTTGGAATGCACAAATTCAAGAGATTTGAAATATGCTATTGTGCCGCATAATACCTCTGCCGATTTCAGCTGTATCATAAAAACTTCAGCTCAGGGCGGCCCGCTTATCCTGCCGCAGTTAAGGCTTGAGGAAGAATATTTTGTAGTCAAAAAAGACGGTGTTGTTATAAGAGAGTCCGCATCTGTTCTTCACAAAACCGCACGCACCATCATAGGGCTTAAAGACGACGAATTGCATATTTTAATAATAACAGACAAACATCCGATGGATTTGTATGAAGTTCAAAAATACTGCAAAGATTTAGGCCTCACAAGAGCAATGGCTTTTGACGGAGGCAGCTCGACTTCTTTTAACTATAAAGATGAAATTGAAGTAGTTTCAACTGAAGAAAATTCTACGGGCAGAAGTGTTAAATCATTTATGCAGATCATGAAATAACTGATTCATTTATAATTCTAACAGCATCATTAAGGTTAATTCCGAGAATTTTTTCTGTTAGAAAATCGTCAGAGGTTTCATTAAGCTCTGTCAAATGTTTTATCATCATATCAGCTTCTTCTCTTGTAATACCCTGCTTCATGTCATATTCAAACGCAGCATATCTTATATCCGAAATTTTCGGACTGAATTGGAAACCAAGTGTATATTTATTAATTGAAGGCTCTTTGACATTAAACCAATCCTGACGATTTTTCATTCTTGTCTTTTCGTCACACTTCAATCCGGCTGCAGTAAGCATTTTGCGGAGCTGGATTATTGTATCAACATGATTGTTATAACGGTTTGTATATTCTTCAATTTCTTTATTTTCATGATTCATTTTTTTGGCGCCAAAGTTGTTATACACCAGCTGTTTTGCAAAATCATCATCCAGTTCATAAGCGACAAGATTATCAACAATTACATCATTAAATTCAGGATTTTTCTTTACAAACTCTATTGCCTCACCGGCCATTTTAATATTGTTATCAATCTTGTCATCTTTGGCAAATTTGCCGAGCGTAAATAATATTGAATTTTTAACTCTGTCAACACCTATAAATTTCAAAAAGTCTAAATATTTTTTAAATTCTTCAACCTGTTTATCCTTAGGTTTGCGTGCAATAAGATTATCACTGTTTGTAAAAAATGCAGCACGATACGGCGCACACTGATACTCTGAATTCGTAACAGGAGGGAATATAATATCTCTGACTTCTTTATCCAAGTTGTCCGTCTGTCTTGTATAATTAACATAATTATTTGCAAATCTTACTTTTGCATCTTTAAAGACCTCTGTGTATTCCGGATGCTGTCCGGCAAATTCAGAAATGCTGATAATGTACCTTTCAAAATTATCACGTTTAAGGTTGTGTGACAAAAAAGAAACATTCAATTCTTCAGGCGCAAGTCCGGAGATGAATTTGATATACTGTGGTATCAAATCATACTGATATTCATAAGAAAGACCTTCCACAGTACTTCTGAAATTCTGCCAGAATGCAACTTTATCCGCATCATTTTTACACTTTTTGTAAGTTGAAAAATCAAAAAGTTCGGCAACTTTTGCCATATTGACAGACGTACGTTTCAAACGTTCTGAACGCTCGCCTTCAACAGGCACTTTTTGAACAGAAAATGTTGCTGGAATCTGTTTTACTGGTTCTTTTCTGGCAAAAATTTCTTCTATAGTTTCTTTTACTTCTTCTACTGCAGGCTTTACAACTTCCGGCTCAACCTTTTTTCTGCCGATATTTCTAAAAACTCCGGCACGACCTGCGTATGCAACCGCAAGAATTGCTGCTGACACAATCCCTGCACCTTTTAAAAACTTTGTTGCTTTTTCGGAACGTTCTTCCTGTTGTTCCCAGAGCTCCCTGTTATTAACGACATTGGGAGTATCTCCGCCGAATGGCGATACTCCCTGTCGTTTTACATTAAAAATATTTATTTTCGATACGTTCATGGTTAACCTTTTTAGCCGCTATTATAAAAATCCTGAATATTTTTTTTTGCTAAAAAGTTTATAAAATTTACATTATTTAACTATTTTTATTTAACAAAAAAGCTTGCATTGACATTTGCATAGATTTTTATAGCACCTGCCTGAAGCGGAATAGATTCACCATAGGCTGTACCTGCCTCTGCAGAGTCAGCGGCTTTGGCACTAAGCATCATGTTTCTGTAAGGAACTCTTGAAACAGCATTCGGGCTGCAGCTTCCGCTGATTGATTTTACACCTGTGATTGATGAACCTGCTGCTTTTACAATACTGTCAGCCTGAGAACGTGCACGCTGAGTTGCAACAGATAAAAGTTCATCACACTCTTTTTCGTATTTTGAAAGCGTAAAGCTTAAGTTGCTTACGTCAGTTGCGCCGAGGCTGATGGCTTTATCTATCATATCGCCGGCTTTGTCAATTGATTTTGTATGCACAATAACGGTATTTGAAACTTCATATTTATCGAGGTTTCTTTTATTGTTTGAAGAATATGTATAAACAGGATTTGCGCTAAAGTTAGCAGTCTTTACATAATCTCCGTTTTCAGGATTAATCATTTCTTTCAAAGCAGAATAAACTTTGCCGGAAATTTCTTTATTTTCAGCAGTTGCTTTCTGCATTGATTTGCTGTCAGATGTCACAACAGAAATTGAAATCTCAGCCAGATCAGGTGTCAATTCTTTATTTGAAGATGCACTGATTGTAACATATCCTCTTTCCGGAGTTTCAGTAACTGTTACACCTGCATTTGCAGAACTAATTGTAATTCCTGCAACAACTGCGGCTGCGGCCGCTGCCACTAAAAATCTTTTCATAAATTCTCCTTTTTATTCTCATTTAACGCAGAGTCTGACTTTTTTTCAACATCAGACTTTTTAGTTTCGTCATACTTTTCACTTTTCAAAATCATTGAATTGATTCGTGAAGCCTGCGACTGTGTTTTTATCCTGTCCATCAAATCACGGATTTCGGATTCATTAAGCTGTGCAGCTTTTTTCATTTGCACAACAGATCTGCCGCTGCCTGAAAGATATATTATAAGTGCAACAATTGACCAGAGCAAAATTCCCTGCAAAATATTTATCTCAGGCAAATTTAAATATTCTGACAGAAAATTATTCCACAAACACATTCCAACAAGCCCCGGGAATACTACAAAGCCTGCCACAAGACAAACTGCGACAAAAGCAATGAATATTAATCCCCTAAGACCTGATATTTGTATAATTTTAGCATTTTTTCTCATTTTATTTTTCCTCGATTCCGGAAGGTAAGGAATTCGTTTTTATCATTTCAAGAAATTCATCTTCTGTCAATATTATAACACCTAAATTCTTTGCTTTGTCGAATTTTGACCCCGGATTTTCGCCGGCTATTACAAATGAAGTGTTTTTAGATACTGATGAAGACGGTTTCCCGCCCATTGATTTTATGACAGCCTGTGCTTCATCTCTTGTCATATTTGTTAATGTTCCTGTCAAAACAACTGTTTTTCCTTTAAGAATATCGCTCACTCTTTCAACTTCCTGAACCGGATTAATCCCGAGAGCCTTAAATTCATCAAGATATTTCAAATTATTTTCGTTATTAAAATATTCTCTGACTTCAATCGCTATTTTCATACCGATATTTGGAATATCTCTTAGTACAAATGAATCGGCATGATATAGATTATCAAGAGTTTTAAATTCATTTGCAATAATTTCTGCTGTTTCTTTCCCGACATGCTTTATATTCAAAGCTGTTAAAAACCGGCTCAAAGGTCTTGTTTTGCTTGCCTGAATTGACTGGTACATATTGTTTGCGGATTTTTCTTTAACATTATCCAATTTAAAGAAATCTTCTTTTTTAAGCTTGTACAAATCAATCGGATTTTTAACCATACCTTTATTAAAAAGCTGTTCTATTATACCGGGGCCGATTTTATCAATATCCATAGCGTCGCTTGATACCCAGAATTCAAGTTTAGCCTTCAAAAGCGCCGGACATTGAGGATTTGAGCAATATAGATTAACTTCATCCGGACGGGTTTCAAGTTTTGAGCCGCAAACAGGACAAATAGCAGGAACCTCGTATGGCGGAAGATTGTAATGTTCTTCGTTTGCTTCAACTCTTATAACTTTCGGGATAATCTCAGCAGCTTTTTTAATCACAACCCTGTCGCCTATTCTTGTATCAAGTCTTTTAATTTCATCAAAATTATGAAGGCTTGCCCTTGCAACTGTGCTTCCTGCAAGGTTAACCGCCTTCAAAATTGCAACCGGTGTGACGGCACCCGTTTTTCCGATATTAAGTTCAATATCAAGAAGATCTGTTGTCGCTTCTTCAGGCGGGAACTTAAAAGCTGTAGCCCATTTCGGAGCACGTGCAGTGTAGCCTAATTCATCCTGATATGAAAGTTTGTTGACCTTGATTACAACTCCATCGGTCGCATAATCAAGCTCAAAACGTTTTGTTTCCCATTCTTTGCAGTATTCAATGGCTTCCGAAATATTATGACACAATTTTATGTTCGGATTGATTTTAAACCCGAGTTTTTTTAAATACATCATACTGTCATAATGAGTAGAAGGCGGATTTTGAATATTTTCAAAACTTGAATTATAAACAAAAATAGACAAATCTCTTTTAGCGGTTATTGAGCTGTCAAGCTGTCTGACAGAACCCGCCGCGGCATTTCTCGGGTTTGCAAAGGCCTTTTCACCGCGTGCAATATTTTCTTCATTCAACTTTTCAAATGAAGTTTTCGGCATATAGATTTCGCCTCTGACCTCGACGTTGACATCTTCGAAAAGTTTTAGAGGAATAGCTTTTACCGTTTTTAAATTCGGAGTAATATTTTCACCCGTAACCCCGTCACCGCGGGTCACGCCTGTTGTGAAAATTCCGTTTTCATAAGTGAGAGCTATAGCCAGCCCGTCAATTTTTAATTCACAAACAAGCTCCACATTCCCGTTAAAATTTGCACAGACTTTTTCATACCAGACAGTCAAATCTTCGTAATTATAAGTATTATCAAGACTGTAGAGTCTGTATTTGTGCTTGTAGGGCAGAAATTTTTCGCTTATTGAGCCGACTCTTTGTGTCGGACTGTCAGGAGTTTGAAGTTCCGGATGTTCCTCTTCCAGTTTTTTGAGTTCTGCAAACATTTTGTCATACTCAAAATCGCTGATTGTCGGATTGTCCTCAACATAATATTCGTAATTATGTTTATTAATTTCATCTTTCAAAAAATTAATTCTGTCTATCATAGCTGTTATTGCTCCCCTAATAATAGCCTGTATTATTTACATAATCATCAACAATTCACGGATAACTTTTGTTGCAACGGCTGTCGAAACACCTGAGGCATCATAATCAGGTGCTAATTCCACAACATCAGCGCCGATAATATCAAAATCTTTTAAATATTTAAACCAGTCCAAAAGTTCATTAAACTGCAATCCGCCGGCTTCAGGCGTTCCGGTGCCGGACATTACGGAAGGATCAAGAACATCAAGGTCTACGGTTACAAAGATTTTTTTATCTTTCAATGCATCAAGATCGGTAAAGGTTTTAGCAAGAGTGTTATGAGTTTTCATAAACTCAAATTCTTCCTTCATACCGGATCTTATGCCAATCTGACGGATATTTTTTGGCCCCACAATCTTTGAACAGTGGCGGATGACGGCAGAATGCGACATTTCTTCGCCGATGTATTCTTCTCTCAAATCAGTATGAGCATCAAAATGAACAATAGCAAGATTGTTATAAAACTTTGACACAGCTTTGATTTCAGGTAAAGTCACCAGATGTTCTCCGCCTATTCCGAAAACCCGCTTTCCGTCACGATAAATATCAAAGACATTTTTTTCTATAACATCAAGGGATTTGTAAGTATTGCCGAGCGGAAACTCCAGATCACCTGCATCATGGAAATTTACCCTTTCCAGAGTTTTGTCAAAATACGGTGAATATTCTTCCAGCCCCCAGCTTGCAAGCCTTATCTGCTCCGGCGCAAATCTTGATCCGGGTCTATAAGATACGGTTCCGTCAAAAGGCAAACCCAGCATTATTATATCCGAACAATCGTAATCAGGGTTCTGCCCCATCCAATTTCTGTCTAAAAAAGGTCCGCTCAACATTTATACTTTCTCCTTTGCTCTTTTTTTATTTTACTACAAAAATATTCGAAATCATCCAACAGACAAATTGGTAATTCTGAATACTTAATATGAGATTCTTCGCTTCGCTCAGAATGACATAAAACCAGCCGACCTTTGCGGAGCGAACAATCAATATTCCGTTTCACTACAACAGAGCAAGTGTTGTTTGAGTGCAAAGCACGAGTTCACTTGCTTGGGGTGAAACGGTTACAATTGATTAGTGAGTAAAGCTCAGGTCGGGAGCTTCTTTGCGGTACTTTCTTGTCGGCACAAGAAAGTACCATATGCAGACACAACAAAGAAGATTTTGAATTATTGGGGTGTCCCAAGCCTGATAATTTTTATTATAAATTATGTTCATTCTTTTCTTTTGTTGCAGTGCAAAACGGATTGTCGGCAGAGGGCGGAACGGTCAAGGCGAAGAGCCTTGCCGAGTAGACCCGTTTAATGCCGACAACCAAGCGGAGAAAAGAACGAACCAAGAAAAGAAAACATGCGGACAAAAAGCATCTCTAAAGCTCAACCTTAGGCTCGCAAACTCACTTCGCTCAAACAATGCTCGCCTTGATAACGTTTTGCTAAGAGATGCTAGCAGTCGGTTGGGCATACTTGTCCAACTTATTGATTCTTTAATCAGCTGGATTGCTTCGCCTTCGGCTCGCAATGACGGGAACAGAAGTAGGTCGGATTTACTAATCCGACATTTTATCTTGGATGTAACATCAACAATTTAAAAATTTCATTGTTGGGCTGAAAGCCCAACCTGCAAGCTTAACGAAACAAGTGAAGGGATAATTGCGAAGTTTTTTAACAGTTAAAATGAAACATTTTCCCTCCGGACAAAGGATTGCTTTTTATAAAAATAACGTTAAAATACCTGTATGAGAAAAGTTTTTATTACATTTTTAATACTTCTGACAGGTATGGCGGTCAATGCCAAAAACATTGACTACGAACAGATTTACAGAGATCTGGAAGTTCCGACCCACAGATATATCCATGATGTTGACCCCGGTGAATATTATGATACCCAGAGTTCCACATGGTCGCCTTACCCTCTTTTCAGGCTCTCAAGTCCGATTTACTTCAAGACAATATCTATAGAACCCGGATATTACGTGCTTACGCCAAGAGAATACAAAGACCAATGGTATATTCTCTTCAAAGACAGCGGCAAAATCAGATATATAATTCCCGTTTATGACAGAGAAGTTGTTCCTGTCACATTCTATGAAGATCACATCCCGCAGAAAAAACTGACAATTACTCAAAGCCTTCATATAAAAGCACTGGATACTATCGGAAGAATTTTCCCGAGTGCAAAAAGAAAACCGACCCCGCAGACTTATCTTGAGGCAACGGATCTTGACCACAACTACCTTTCCCTTGTAATTTACTGGGGCAATTACAGGTATTATACAATTTTCAGAACAATAGCACTGTAAATTTCACAATTCCAGAATTTCCGCAATATTAACTAGCTTCTTTCAAAGATTACCCACCTGTGCAATTGTTATCCTGCAATTTATAAAGATAATCATTGAATGAATGAAATTATAAATAATATTGACAATGAAAATTTCATTTTCGTTGAAAACTTAAAGGATTTAGAAAATATAAACGGACTGTCTAAAAAGAAACTCTGTATTGCAAAAACAGATTTTAAAGATTTATACCTTGTAAAACGGCTGATTAAAAAATTCCCAAACCTTGAAATCTGGCTTACATCAAACGAAATATCCAGAAAAAATATTCTTCTTGCAAACGCCAACGGTGTTAAAAATGTTATTCCGTATCCTGTCGACCCGAAGCTTATTCAAAATTTCTTTAACAAACAAAAAGAGTCCAAAATGACAGCTCCGGAAATATCAAACTATTCTTCCCTAAAAGGTCTGAAAGTTATGATTGTAGACGACAACCAGATGAATATTGATCTTCTTGTCGAAACTCTGTCAGTATTAGATCTGAACATCACCACATTTATCAAACCTGTTGAGGCATCAAAAATAATTTCAAATGAAAAATTTGATTTATTTTTGCTGGACATTATGATGCCTGAAATGTCAGGTTTTGAACTTGCAAATATAATCAAACGTTCAAAAATAAATTCAGAAACTCCGATTGTTTTTATTTCTGCGCTTTCTGATGCCGAGAACAAAATTATGGGATACAATATAGGTTCAAGCGCATATATTGAAAAACCGTTTGATGTCGGAGTTGTTCGTTCACAGATTTATAACATGCTGAAAACAAAACGGCTTCAGGATGCACTCAATGACAAAAAAGAAACTTTCCTTGCCATGGTTACGCACGATTTAAAAACACCTATTTATGCAGAAATCTGTGCGCTGGAACTTTTAAACAAAAATCACGAAAAACTGAATGACCTGCAAAAAGAAATTATCACGGACATTCTCGGCGCCGCCAAATATATGAAAAATCTTGTTGAAAATATTACACAAAAATACAGGGCGGAAAATGAAAATCTTATTCTGCAAAAAGCAAAATGCTCGCTTAAAAATATCATCATAAACTGCATTGAAGACACTAAATATCTTTTTGAAGAAAAAAAGATAAAATATATTCTCAATTGCAGCGCAAAAGATCCTTCCTCAATGATGGACGAGCTTGAAATTAAAAGAGTCGTCCACAATTTAATCATAAACACAATAGAACACGGAATTCCCAAATCAAAAGTGATAATGGACATAAAAGAAAGCGAACAAAATCTTATCTTCTCAATAACAAATTTCGGAGTAGGACTTGAGATTAAAAACCCTGACGATATTTTTCTGAAATACGTAAGCTATGCCGACAAGCACAAAAAACTCGCTTCAGGCCTCGGGCTTTATATTGCAAAGAAAATTATAGATGCCCACAACGGCTCAATCAAAGTTGAGAGTGAAGCAAACAAATACGTAAGATTTATATTTTCCCTGCCAAAGCAATAACAAAGCCGAATAGTTTTTAATCACTTTGCGGATTTTGTTACAAATATTGAAAATTTCTGAAAAAAAGAGTAAATTTTATTGTAATGAATTTACAAATTTTATCGCAATATCTGGATTATCTTGAAATAGAAAAAGGGCTTTCCAAAAACACGATTGAAGCTTACAGACGTGACCTGGCTGAATTTATAGACTTCTGCGCCTCCAAAGGAGCCGACGACCTCCCATCAGTCACAAGAACACACATAAACGGCTATATTCTGATGCTTCACGACAAAAAACTTACCCCGACAAGCGTGATGAGAAAGACGGCTTCTTTAAGAGGATTTTTCAAGTGGCTTTGCGCAAACGAGATTTGCCGCACCAATCCGGCGCTTACGCTTGAACAACCCAAAGTTCCGAAAAAATTACCTAAAGTTATGACCGTTGAAGAAATAAACACTCTTCTTGCCGAAAACTTAAACAGAGTTGAAAAGGTAATCCTTGAACTGCTTTACGGATGCGGGCTGAGAGTGTCGGAGCTTGTAAATTTAAAAGTCAACGACATTGATTTGTCAGGCAAATACCTTCAATGCACAGGAAAAGGCTCTAAAGAAAGAATTGTTCCGGTAGGTTCAAAGGCACTGAAAGCATTAAAAAATTATGAAAAAGAACGTGACTTTATTCTTCAAAAGCACGGGATAACTTCCAAAAATCTTCTTTTTACGGAAGACGGCAGACCCGTCACACGTCAGGAAGTTTATACATTTATCCACAAACTCGGAGAAAAAATCCATAAATCAATATCTCCTCATACACTAAGGCACACATTTGCAACCCACCTGCTTGAAAACGGGGCGGATTTAAGGGTAGTGCAGGAGCTTCTCGGGCACAGCGACGTTTCGACGACACAGCTTTATACACATATTAGCAAAAAACGGCTTAAAGAAGTTTACTTTGCAATCAACGGCTGACCATGCTAGGATTTAGCTATGCTAGACGTATTTGTAACAGGTTCTGAAAACAGCTACGGGAAAGCACTTGTAACAGCCGGAATTGCTGCCACAATGCAGAGTCTTGGCTATTCAACAGGTGTTTACAAGCCGATTCATGCCGGAAGCTTCCAGAGAAACGGACAACTTGCCGTGCCGGATCTGTTATATGTAAAACACGTGGATAACAATGTTAAAACCTATTACAGTTATCTTTTCAGAAACAAAGATCTCCCGATGGTTGCAGCCGCAAAAGAGGGCGTAACAATAAGTTTTGACAAAATTTTTGAAGATTACACAAGTGTAAGAGAAAAATTTGACTGTTTTTTTGTATGCGGAACCGACGGTATCGCAACACCTATTAACGGAAACCTTCTGGAAATCGACCTTGCAAGACTTCTAAACCTTCCGCTTTTATTTGTTATATCGCCTTTTATCTCAAACCTTAACGATATATTGATTATGATTAACCACGCCTCCGTCAGAAGTGTAAAGATAAGCGGAGTAATACTTTTTGACTGCCCGTACAGAACAGATGATGAAAATATCAAAAATTTACCCAAACTTATTGAACGTTACACGGACACAAGGGTTGTCGGCGCTTTTCCGCAGGTTAAGAGCCTTGCAAACCTTAATCCGAATGATTTAATTTCTTATGTACTTTCAGGCGTAAACCTTGAAAATCTTTTCAATGCAAAAATCGCAAAGCTCAGCGCCTAAAATATTGTAATTATCCATTAACGTGCAGAACAGTATTGAGATTCCCCGCCTAACAGTCATTCTGAGGACGAAGCCCGAAAAAATCCAGCTTTTTTATTTTATGTCATTCTGAAGAATCTAATTGTTTTTCTTTTGCATTTTAAATTATACTCAAATTTCCGGTAATTAAAAGACAATTACAACTTTGTAAACTTAATATAAAAATATTGTCTTTAGCTGATGTTTTATTTATAATTTCAGCAGGATAGATTGTGAGGTGA
>CALUTA010000036.1 GCA_944323585.1 Candidatus Gastranaerophilales bacterium | reverse complement strand
GTTTCTTTGGCTTTTTGCTCTATGACCTCGTCTTTTGTTCCATAAGGAAACCGAACATCATAGATTCAGGAAAAAGATACTTTCATAAAATCGACCTTCTAAATTCTAAGATTATTTCTTACCAGCTTTACCGGCTTTACGTCTGATGTGTTCGCCTTCGTATCTGATACCTTTGCCTTTGTAAACTTCAGGCGGACGTTTTGATCTGATGAAAGCTGCGATATCGCCGACGGTTTGCTTGTTTGAACCTTTTACACTGATTTTTGTGTTAGCTTCAACAGTAATTGTAATTCCTGCCGGAGGTTCAACAATAACCGGATGTGAATAACCTAATGCAAGGTTAAGGTTTTTACCTTCCATATTTGCTCGGTAACCTACACCTTGAATTTCAAGTTTCTTTTCAAATCCTTCTTTAACACCGTGAACAGCGTTTGCAACAAGTGTTCTTGACAATCCGTAAAGTGCGTCAGTTTCTCTTGTTGTACCTACTTTTGTAAGGATAATGTGATTGTCTTCTACTTTTACTTCGATTTCAGGACGAACTGTAACTGATTCAGTTCCAAGAGGTCCTTTTGCTGTAACTGTGTGTCCGTCAATAGAAATTTCAACTCCAGACGGAATTTCAATCGGTTTTTTACCAATACGTGACATAATTTTCTCCTTATGGGTATATCTACTACATCTGCAAAATCTTAAAATATTTCGGCTTTTGATTTTGCCTGCGGGCTTTTCTACCAATTGCACCCGCTTTTTTACTCTAGCATGGATAAAAATCTTTGTAAATATCTTGTTAATATTCTTGAAGAAAAACTCATTCCGGCCCTAGCTTGGTGGAAGGGCATTCCCAAAATAAATTTTTATTTAATAAAGAAAATCACCCTCATCTTATAACAAGGGTGATTTTCCTGTATATATTTAAAAATTAGTAAACATAGCAGAGAACTTCGCCGCCGATGTTTTCTTTTCTTGCTTTTCTGTCTGTTAATAAACCTTTGCTTGTTGAAACGATTGCAATGCCCATTCCGCCAAGAACTTTCGGAAGGTTTTTAGCTTTGCAGTAGTTTCTCAAACCGGGTTTTGAAATTCTTTCCAGTTTTGTGATAACCGGTTTTTTGTTCATATCGTACTTAAGGGTAATATTTAAAACTTTGAATTTACCAACTTCTTTAACTTCGTAATCTGTGATAAATCCTTCTTCTTTTAATAATTTTGCTAATTCAACTTTTAATTTAGATGAAGGTATTTCAACGCTTTCATGAGATACCATATTTGCGTTTCTGATTCTTGTCAGCATATCTGCTATTGGATCTGTCATTGACATAATTTATCTTCCTTTATACTTTTGTCAGATTTTCTCTGACGCTACTTACCAATTTTTGTCCGGTTCGGCTGAAGCCGCCTTGACGAGTTTTAGCAGTTTAGCAATGTGATAAAGTTTTTATTATCTTATATTTAATGTAAAACCCGAAAGTTTCACAAACTTTTATGCACTACCAACTTGCTTTTGTTACACCGGGAAGCAATCCCTGATGTGCCATTTTTCTTAAACAAATTCTGCAAAGACCGAAATCTCTGTGGTAACCGTGAGGTCTGCCGCAGATTGAGCATCTGTTGTGCAGTCTTACTTTCGGGTATTTGCCCTGTGCTGCCAGTGCTTCGCGTCTTAGTTCTTTGTTTATCATCGCTTTCTTAGCCATGAATTTCTCCTTTGTTAGTTTTGTTTTTCTTTACTTTTTGTCTGATTTTTCAGACGTTATTTTTTGATTTTGGTTTCTGTTATTTGTTCATACCTTTGAAAGGCATTCCGAGTAAGTGAAGTAATTCTCTTGCTTCGTCATCTGTTTTAGCAGTTGTGATAATTGATATATTCATACCTTTTACAAGATCAACTTCTTCGTATGTAATTTCCGGGAACAGAGCCTGTTCTTTCAAACCTAAAGTATAGTTTCCTCTTCCGTCGAATGATTTCGGGCTGATGCCGCGGAAGTCACGAATTCTCGGAAGAACTACACAGATAAGTTTCTGAAGGAAATCGTACATTCTTTCGCCGCGCAATGTTGCCATTGCACCTACCGGCATTCCTTCTCTCAATTTATATGTTGCGATTGACTTTTTAGCTTTTGTAATAACTGCTTTTTGTCCGGCAATTTTTGTTAATTGAGATTCGATTGATTCAGCAATTTTTGAGTTGTGAGAAGCTTCACCAACACCCATATTCAGCACGATTTTATGAAGTTTCGGGATTTCATGTTCATTTTTGTAGCCGAACTTTTCTTTCAATGCTGATTTTACTTCTTCATTGTATTTTGTTCTTAAGCTTTTTGTTACTGTCATTTTCGTATTTTCCTTAATTCTTGGACACTTTTTCGACTTTATTGTCTTGATTAAGCGTCTAACTGTTCACCACATTTTTTACAAACACGGACTTTTTTACCGTTCACTACTTCGTGTTTGATCCTTGTCGGTTTTTCGCAAGCCGGACATACAACCATAACATTTGATGCATCCATCGGAGCTTCAAGTTTGATTAATCCGCCCTGAATTCCTGCCATCGGCTGGGGTTTCTGAGCTTTTGTCACCATGTTTGCGCCTTCTACTGTCACTTTTGACTTTGAAGGATCGGCTTTTTTAACATTGCCGATTTTGCCTTTGTCTTTGCCTGACAAAACGATTACTCTGTCACCGTTTTTTACATGCAAGCCTTTTTTATTTTTGTCTGCCATTTTATATTTTCTCCATTTTTCATACGTTACCGGTATTGATTACCGGGCGTAAGTTCTGTTAATTTGGTTTATCGACCTTATATAAACCGGCTCGTGGAACGCTTTTAGATAACTTCCGGAGCCAGAGATACAATCTTCATGTATCCTTTATCTCTAAGTTCACGTGCTACAGGTCCGAAAACACGTGTGCCTCTGGGGTTGCCGTCTTTGTTGATGATTACGGCAGCATTTTCGTCAAATCTGATTACTGAGCCGTCTTCACGTTTTATATCGGCTTTAGTTCTTACAACAACCGCTCTTACTACTTCGCCTGACTTTACTGTCTGGTTCGGAGCTGCTGATTTTACAGAAGCAACGATTTCATCGCCTACTGCTGCAAATTTTTTGTTAGAACTGCCCATAACACGAATACATAACAGCTGTTTTGCACCTGTATTATCTGCTACTTCTAATCTTGTTTCTTGTTGTATCATTTTTATTTCCTTTTTCTTTTATAGTATTTTCACTACTACAGTCGGCCTCTCATTACTCTGTGGTAATGCTGCCTGATAGTTTTCATAACTATCTTACTTTTTCTACGATTTCTACAACTGTCCAGCGTTTGTCTGATGATTTCGGTTTTGATTCTATGATTCTTACTTTATCACCTTCGCTGCAGATGTTGTTTTCATCGTGTGCTTTATAGTGTTTGTTTGATTCAATAATCTTTTTGTACTTTGGATGAGGTTCGTAGTCTGCAACTTTTACAACTACGGTCTTATCCATCTTGTTACTGATTACGATTCCTTGTTTTTCTTTTTTAGGCATGTTCTACCTCCGCTTGCTTGCTCGCATTTACCGTGCCCGCTTGCGCTTTTGCACTCTGCTCGCAAGACGTTTTTTCTTTGATTACAGTTTTTGCTTGAGCTATAAGTTTTTTGGTCTTAGAAATCAACGCTGTGTTTTCTAATTTGTGAGTTGAAAGCTGTAATTTGTAGTTAAACAAATCTTTCTTCCAATCATTTATTGCACTTTGCAGCTCATCTACTGTTTTTTCGCGCATTTCATCTAATTTCATTCTTTAGTTCCTTTTTATTATTTTGTGAATTTCCTTTCGGAAAATCGCTGTTATTTTGCTTCAGTTTGTGATTTTTCGACGATTTTTACTTTAATTGGAAGTTTTTGTGCTGCAAGTTCCAAAGCGTGAACTGCTACACTTCTGTCAAAGTAATCAAGTTCGAAAAGGATTCTGTTCGGTTTTACAACAGCAACCCAGTATTCAAGGTTACCTTTTCCTGAACCCATACGGGTTTCAGCCGGTTTAGCCGTGATAGGTTTATCCGGAAATATTTTAATCCAAACATTACCGCCACGTTTGATTTCACGGGTCATTGCACGACGTGCTGCTTCTATCTGACGGCTGGTTATCCAACCCGGTTCTACAGCTTGAAGTGCATAACCGCCGAATTCAAGTTGTGTACCTCTTGTTTCGGTACCTTTCATTCTGCCTTTCATCATCTTGCGGTATTTAGTTTTTTTAGGCTGTAACATTTATCTGCTCCTATTTATTTTTATATACCTTAATTATTCACCGGCAGCTTCGATTGCTCTGCTGCGTCTCGGGCGTCTCATTCCTTTGTCAGATCCGCCTTTTTCATTTTTTGATTTGATGTTCTGGTCTGCTTTTTCGCCCGGCATCAATACACCTTTGAAAATCCAAACTTTAACACCGATTTTACCCATAATTGTATCAGCTTCGGTAAAGCCGTAATCAACGTCGGCTCTGAGTGTTTGAAGAGGAATTCTGCCTTCTTTTGCCCATTCTGAACGAGCAATTTCAGCACCGCCCAAACGTCCTGATACCATTACTTTTATACCTTGAGCACCTGCTCTCATTGTGCGCTGCATTGCCTGCTTCATTGCACGTCTGAAAGCTACACGTTTTTCAAGCTGCTGTGCAATTTGTTCAGCTACAAGCTGAGCATCCACATCAATTCTTGCAACTTCTACAACGTTTATTATTACAGGTTTGCCAATGTATTTAGAAACATCCTGTTTAAGTTCTTCAATACCCTGACCGCCTCTTCCTACTACAATACCAGGTTTTGCTGTTACAACCGTGATTGTAATATTCTGTGCTTTTCTTGCAATTTTAACTTTTGATACACCTGCTGTGTACAATTTTTTCTTGATGAACTTTCTGATTTTGTCATCTTCTTTTACTAAGTAGCGATAATCTTTAAACTTGGCATACCATGTGCTTGCCCAAGTTTGGATGATTCCTACTCTAAATCCGGTTGGATGTGTTTTCTGTCCCATATTTTATACCTTTTGCTTTACTACTACTTTTTAACGATGTCACTAACTTTTAATGTTAAGTGTGATGTACGTTTTAGTCTGCTGTACATACGGCCTTGAGCTCTTGTGCGTGCTCTTTTGTATGTAACGCTTTCATCTGCGAAGATTTCAGAAATCTTCAAAGCTTCAGCGCCCACTCCGTATTTTTCCTGTGCATTTGCTACTGCAGCTTTCAAGTTTTTTTCAACTACTCTTGCTGCAAAATAAGGCATAAAACGTAACATATCCTGAGCTTCTTTGACAGATTTTCCTCTGACTTCGTTGATTACTCTGCGAAGTTTTCTTGCTGTCATTTTTATATCGGTTTGTTTTGCTTTAGCTTCCATTTTTACTTTCCTTTTGTTTTTCTAACTCGTTTTGTTTCAATCTTTTCTAAGATTGTTTTACGTGCTATTTCCTTTTTGCAGTTTTATCAGAGCCTGCATGTCCTCTAAACATTCTTGTAGGTGCAAATTCACCCAATTTGTGTCCAATCATCTGCTCTGTTACATATACCGGAACGTGTGTTTTGCCGTTGTGAACAGCGATTGTGTGACCCAACATATCAGGAACAATCATTGATGCTCTTGACCATGTTTTTATCACTTTATGTTCCGAATTCGCATTCATTTTTTCAATTTTCTTTTGTAGAGCTTCTTCTACATATGGACCTTTTTTTAATGAACGTGCCATTAATTTCTCCTTTTATTGTTTTGTTAGTTATTTTAATTTAAGGCTTTTGCTCGTTCGCTTTTATTCAGGAAGGCTTTGGCCTGCAAAGCCTTTCCCAGCTAACTTACACTATTTTTTTCTTCTTCTAACGATTAATTTATCAGAAGCTTTACCTTTTTTACGTGTTTTCTGACCAAGAGCCGGTTTACCCCAAGGTGTTTTCGGGTGTCCGCCGGGACCTGTTTTACCTTCACCACCACCGTGAGGGTGATCGCAAGGGTTCATTGTAACACCGCGAACTGTAGGTCTGATTCCCATATAACGTTTTCTTCCGGCTTTGCCCAAAGAAATGTTTTTGAACTCAGAATTGCCCAAAGTTCCGATTGTTGCCATACATTCTTTTCTTACCATTCTCATTTCTGATGACGGTAATTTGATAGTAACGTAGTTGCCTTCTTTTGCCATAACCTGAGCTGCGTTGCCGGCTGATCTAACCATTACGCCGCCACGGCCTGGGTTAAGTTCAATGTTGTGGATAATTGTACCTAACGGAATCAATTCCAGAGGAAGTGCATTTCCGTTTTGAACCGGTGCTTCCGGGCCTGATACGATTACGTCGCCTACGTTCAATCCTTCCGGTGTAAGAATATATCTCTTTTCACCATCAGCATAATATACTAATGAAATTCTAACATTTCTGTTCGGATCATATTCGATTGTTTTTACTGTTGCCGGAATTCCAAATTTTTCACGTTTGAAATCTATTACACGGTAAGTTCTTTTTACACCGCCGCCTTTGTGACGACATGTAATTCTACCTGTATTATTTCGGCCTGCTGTTTTCTTTAATGATTTCAATAATGATTTTTCGGGAGTTGATGTTGTAACTTCCTGATAATCACTTTTCGTCATACCTCTTTGACCCGGAGATGTCGGATTAATTTTTCTGATTGCCATTTTATTTTCTCCTTTGGTTGGCTTTGTTCTACTTGTCGGGACTTGTGCCGGACGCCCCTTTTTGTTAGGGTTTGATCCCTTACACTGACACTCTGAGTTTATTTTACTTAGAATGTCTTCCCTCACCCGTGAGCGGCAAGGGAATATTAATTAAGCACCGATTAATTCTTCAATCGGATCGCCTTCGATTGTTACGATTGCTTTTTTAGAAGAATCGGTTCTTCCGAATTTATATCCCATTCTTTTGGAGTGAGAAGGCATATAAACTGTTCTTACTTTTTTAACTTTTCTTCCCGGAAAAGCTAATTCTACTGCCTGTGCAATTTCAATTTTTGTAGCATCTTTTACAACTTCAAAAGTGTACTGCCCCATTGTTGTTGCACCTACTGATTTTTCAGTAATTAAAGGCTTTTTGATTACGCTGTATAATTTTTCTGTATTTGTTCTTTCTTTACTCATTGTTTAATTCCCTTTTCTTTCTTGGATGATATCTACTGACTTCTGATTAGCTTAATCTTTCCGTGATATCTTTTACAGCTGCCTCGGTCATTACGACAAAATCAGCTTCCAACAAATCTTTCACATTGATGTTTGAAGGCAAAATCATTTTTACGCTCGGGATGTTTCTTGCTGAAAGTTCAAGAAATTTGTTTTCAGCTGCCTTTGTATCGGCAATTACAAGAACTTTTCCTGCCACGTTCAATGATTTAAGAGCACTAACCATCAATTTTGTTTTCGGTTCTGTGATTGTTGAGAAATCTTTTACAACGATTAATCTTTCCTGTCTTGCTGACAATGCTGATTTTAAAGCCAATTTTCTTGCCTTCTGGGGCATGTTGAATGCATAGCTTCTCGGTTTGGGTCCGAAGATTACGCCGCCGCCTGCAAATAATGGTGAACGCAATGAACCTGCACGGGCACGGCCTGTTCCTTTTTGTTTCCACGGTTTTTTGCCGCCGCCTGAAACTTCTGCTCTTGTTTTAGCGCATGCTGAACCCTGACGTGCATTGTTCAACTGTCTTCTCAATGCTAAGTGCATTACGTGCAAATTCGGTTCTACACCGAATACATCAGCATTCAATGTGATTTCGCCTAATTTTTCTCCATTTGTACTTAATATTTCTTTTGACATTTTTACTTTCCTTTTTTAAGTTTTACTATTCCGTTTAAGACCGCTTACCGCTTGCTTTTAGCTTTATCTGGCACGACCGGCCGGTTTTTATGACTTTTCCTTGTCTTTATTTAATTAATTAGTTCCATTTTGTTCTTGTCGGAACGATTGTTACCAATCTGCCTTCGCAGCCCGGTACTGAACCTTTTATCAGTACAAGATTTTTTTCAGCATCAACTTTTACAAGTTTCAATTTTGTAATTGTAACTCTTTCGTTACCCATGTTGCCTGCCATTCTTTTACCTTTGATAACACGGCTCGGAGTTGTACCTGCACCGATTGAACCGGGTTCTCTGTGGTTTTTGGAACCGTGGCCCATAGGTCCTCTGCCGAAGTTCCAGCGTTTTACCGTACCCTGGAAGCCTTTACCGATTGATCTGCCGGTAACGTCAACTTTTTCAACATTGTTAAGAATTGAAAGTTCAATCTTGTCGCCTACTTTGTAGTCTGACGGATTGTCAACTCTGAATTCCTGTAAGTGTCTGTAGTTTTCCAAATTATTCTTTTTGAAATGACCCAGTTGAGCTTTTGTTAAATGTTTTTCTTTTGCCGGAACGGTTCCTACCTGAATTGCGTTATAACCGTCTGTTTCAACTGTTTTTACCTGAGTAACAACAATATCATCAACTTTAATAACGGTTACCGGAATTGCCAAACCATGTTCGTCAAAAATTTGTGTCATTCCTAATTTTTTACCTATTACACCTAGTGTCATATTTTACCTTTCTAGCTTCATTACACCTAGCGTCTGCCATAACCGCTCATTCTATGACGGTATTTTATCGACGCACTGCGTAATTCTGCATTTTCACTTGCGAGCGCTACTTGCTGCCTTGTACTTTACCAATGGGACTTTCACCCTCCGCGCCGTTATTTATTCAGGGCGGGTAGTAGATCACATTATATATGCATAATGCTTATTTAATTTTCAATTTCGGCTTTTTGATATTAAAGTTTTACTTCGATATCTACACCTGCCGGCAAATCTAATCTACTTAACTCTTCAGTTGTCTGTTGAGTCGGTTCGTATATATCGATAATACGCTTGTGTGTTCTCAATTCAAAGTGTTCACGAGATTTTTTATCAACGTGCGGTGAACGGAGAACGCAATATATACGTCTTTTTGTCGGTAAAGGAATCGGGCCTGCAACTTTTGCATCTGTTCTTTTTGCAGTTTCTACGATTTTGTCAGAAGACACATCAATCAACTTGTGGTCGTATGCCTTTAAACAAACTCTGATTCTTTGTCTTTTTGTGCTTGCCATTTTTATTCCTTTTCTTTTATTTGCTTTTACACCGTGAGGTTTTTGAATCAGGCGAAACCTCCTTGCCGCCTTGTTTTTGCCTGAGTCGCTATTTGTAAATAATTTCGGGTATTTGTAAAAAATTTACTATACTTCAAGCATATTGATACTATTATAAACATAAAACCCTGTCAACAATGATTTTGTCACTTTGTTTAGAATTGTAAACTTTTTTTTACTTTTTAAAATTTTTTATTCGCCGAATACTTTATTTATTTAGTGAAGTGATTACAGAGGATTTTCTTATGGTAGATCTTAAAGTTGACAATAACCACAGAGGGCTTACTTACATACTTGCTGACTATGCCAAATCAGTTAACGGCGGCAAAGACATCAAATTGTCTTCTAAACAATGGCAAAAAACTATGGAAATTGTTGCTGAAATTAACAGTAAAAGAACTGCTGATAATGCAATCTATTCAGGAGGATCAAATTTATTCGGAAATATAAACGAAAACTTTATCCTCACAAAGAATACAATTTCTTTTTCTAATGAAGAAATGCGTATGATTTTAAAAGAAATGGGCGTCACACCTCAAAACTTACCGGATTCAGGAGATGCTGACGGGTTGCCTGATTTTAAACCCGTAACAGGATTATCGATAGAACATGCTGCCGACTCAAGCGGTATTGCAAGAGATTCAGCCTCAGCTCAAGCCGAAAAACTTGAAGCCCCGGATGATTCTCTTAACACTTTCCATAGATACCCTGCGCTTGAGTTTCTTAGCAGCCAAACAAAAACAATGAATTTTGCCAAACAAATTGAGGAAATGAAGGTTGTTACAACAGCAAAAGATACGACTAATCTTGCTCCGCCTTTTGAAATCAAAATTCCTAAAACCGGAGACCTCGGCGGTAATACAAAAACTATTTCACATGAATTTCATACAAAATTAATGAAACTTGCGGATGAATTAAACTGCAACTATGAAGATTTAATTACGGTTATGAACTTTGAAAGCGGGCTTAACCCGAACGAAGGCGCCGGAAGCAAATATAAACCTGTCGGTTTAATACAATTTACCAGCGGGACTATAAAAGCTTTAAATAAAAAATATTCATTGAATCTTACTAAAGATGAAGTCGCAAAAATGAGTGCTGAAGAACAAATTGATCTGGTAGAAAAATATTTAAAAATGTGCAAAAGCAGTGCGCCAAGAATTAGAAATAAGAAAAAGCTTGACGCTGCCGATTTGTACAGCCTGATAATTCTCCCAGGAAGAGCGGGAAAAGATATTCTCTGCCAGAAAGGCGAAACAAATTCTGAAGGCAAACTTTTGAGATATTACGAATCAAACAAAGGAATTGACGTCAGCAATGACGGTATTATCACTCGCGCTGATGTTCTGGCAAAACTTGATGACTTCAGGGTTAACGTAAAAGTTGTATAATTTATGCATCGTTAACCTGACCATAAAAAAATGCCGCACATGCGGCATGGTATTTTCTCTCTCCTTAACTCTGAAATATTTCAGAGGATTATTTTGATTTATTTTTTGAGTTGGTATTAGATTCTTTTGTTTCTGATTCTTCCGGTTCTTCTGTGTTTTCTTCAGATTCGGATTCAGAACTGTCTTCAGAAGTTTCTGATTGTTCTTCTTCTGAATTTTCTTCTGGCTCTTCTGATTTTTCCGTGGCTTCCTCAATTTCGTCTTCATCTTTTGCTCTCAATACAGGAATTGAAAGCATTAATGCCATCTGATTGCCTTCTTGTTCAAAGTTTAGTTCCAGAGCATCTTTGTCCATTTCAACATATTTTGAAAGAAGTTCAATAAGTTCGCCACGCATTTTTTCCAGAAGTTCAGGCGTTAAATTGGTTCTGTCCTGCATAAGAACAACACGCAGGCGATTAACGGCCGTATCTTTTGCATTTTCTTCTTTTTCAGCCTGACGGAAAAATCCAAAAACTTTATTGAATAAATCCTGAAAAATATCCCTCATCTTACTTCTCCTTTCCGATCAGACCGGAGAAGAATTTTTTGACTTTGGCAAGAACTCCGTTGTTTTCTTCCAAATTCATAAAAGGAACATTTTCTCCCATTATTCTTCTAGCAACGTTGTTGTAGGCCTTTCCGGCAAGAGAACTGTCATCATTTACAATCGGATCGCCTTTGTTTGTTGATGTAATGATACCTGTGTCTTCCGGTATAATACCGATTAAATCGGCTGAAAGAAT
>CALUTA010000035.1 GCA_944323585.1 Candidatus Gastranaerophilales bacterium | reverse complement strand
GTATTTGCAGACATCAACGGAAACAAAGCCCCGAACCTTGCCCAGCGTCCTGATGCAGTAGGTGAACAATGGACAAGCGAGAGCAAACTGGTTGACATAGTAGCATTTGTAGTTACGGATGCTTCGGTTATAATTCCTGTAGGACCGCCGGAAATAGATATACGATATATGCAGGCTATAACAATTTACCCGCCGGTGGACGAAAATCGTCCGGAAGGCACTCATTCAAAACCCGGCACCTATTACTGGGCTAAAAATGATGCCTGGGGTACCAGCAAATCTATAACGGAACCAATGTCATTGGATTTCAGGGGTGATTTTCCGGCTAACAGTCCGTTTTACGTAGATTATCCTGAAGCAAATGCGGTTAACACCGGTGAAGATTGCACGGATGACAATACTACAGTATCCCCTTGTTATGTAAAAATTGAGGATTATAACTAAGTTAAGAATGAATTAGTAAAGAGCGAGGAGGCAGTTAAGCTTCCCCGCTCTTTTTAGTTGAAGGTTTGAAAGGTTGTTGGGGGGTAAGAGAAAAGTTTTCTCTCCCGCAAAGGGAGAAAAAGCAGACGTGCTCGAGCAGTTGCGACATCTACGTTTACAGGTAAGGGGTCATTTTGTAATTTGTATTGCGGCTTATCATTTGTTGAAATCTAACCCCTCTTCAAAATCGGAGATATCAATCCTCCCGCAAGGGGAGGATATTTGTTTTTCAGATTGCGTCTCTTTCACCCACAGTTCACTCTTCACCCTTTCAACTGCTCGTATTCAGCCTTTCAACCATTCAACTATTCAACCAAACCATTCACACCAAAAGCGGGTATCCTTTATGGAGTACCCGCTTTTGCTCAATATAGCTTTTATAATAAAGGAACTACAGTCCTTTTTTACCATTTGATAAGAACAACACCATCGAAGCCATCCTGACCCGGCTCTGAGTTGTATCCTTCGTTACGACAAGCCTGAATATTGGGATCAGTTGAGTCAAGTTTTCCTCCTGTAGCAATAGATAATTGTTCTCCTTCAAAATAACGTGCCCATTCACTTGCCCAGCAGTTATTAGTAGAGCCGCCTCCGTTACCGCCAGCACCGGAACTTGCCATCCAGTCACCCAGAATTGTATTATCTACCGGCAAGACAAGGTTAATAATATTGGTTTTGTAGTTTGTTACACTGGCAAGTTCACCGCTTCCTCCGGGCTGCTGGGCAATAAAATCACCATCTTCATACCAGTAAGGCATCTGCTCGGTTGAAGTCGGAATACAGCCTTTACCGCCAGCACCGCCTTTTGCAGTCAGAAGATCCCCTACAATTGTATCGGTGCCGTCTTTACCATCACAATCATTCGGTCCGGTACCGCCAGCACCGCCTTTGCCCAGAGTAATTTCAATATTTTTATTATCAAAAGATCTGATAATTTTTACACGGTATTCACCGGCTTTACCGCCTTCTCCGTACTGGAGGTAGTTGGTCTGCCATGTGTATTGGTATGTATATTTACCATTTTCACGGACATTAATATCTTTGCCGCTTGCCTTCAAACAGTAACCTACATGGTTGTCACCGCATTTACGGCTTTTATCTTCTGTGTATCCGGCTCCTTGAATACTGCCTTCTTCTTCGCCCGGCCCGTCAGAAGGTGCATCATCACCCGGCACAACATCTTCTTTGCCAACTTCAGTCTTCTTAGCACCGGTACCTCTTCCCGGAACAGCATTTTCATGAATTGCACACCAGTTTCCTCCCAGTTCAACTCTTGCTGAACCTTGAGATTCTGTACCTGTTTCGGCAGCACCGGTATTATTCAAACTTGCTTCCCAGGCACCTTTTGTATACAAAGGCGCGTAGTCGCCACCGATAAGCATCAAGTCTGAACCGTTGATACCTGCAATTATACTAGAATTACCCATATATTGTATGCCTAATCCGGCCTCAACATCATTTAATGCACAGAATTTTCCGAGGCCTTTGGCTCCACCTGTTGCAACCTGAGGAATATAAGCGCAATATTTTTCCTGTTCAGGATCAACTGCAGCTACATCATCATAGCTGTACAGACATTTTGCCTCGCTGGATGTTGGATTTTTGCGAGGACATGAATAACTTGTCGTTGCCCATTCGCGGGAAGTAGTTGTCCAGGTCTTTCCTGTAAACGTATACTTGCTACTGTTGTTGCGGTAATAGTCACAACCTGAAGTATCATCATGAGTATCATATTCCTCTATGTCGCAATCTGTTTGAATACTTTGATAAGTATCATCATGTCTGTTTCCGTAAGGATCCGTCCAGACCGGATTGGTATCCGTATTGCTTCCGCCTTCTCCCTCAGGAGCATCATATACGTTTCTGTATGATTCACCAAATACTGCCAGACCGCCTTTTTCCTCAGTCAAAAGATAATAAGGAAAAGAGTATCTTTCAGAACAATCTGTAAGTCCATAAGCTT
Source organism: Candidatus Gastranaerophilales bacterium (assembly GCA_944323585.1). Classification (GTDB taxonomy): domain Bacteria; phylum Cyanobacteriota; class Vampirovibrionia; order Gastranaerophilales; family Gastranaerophilaceae; genus Scatenecus. Next base: position 9,034 of record CALUTA010000035.1, on the reverse strand, counting down.
CACAGGCACCTAATGTAACAGTTGTGTGCGTTGAAGTGTCTGCTGCAAGCTCAAGGTAGTACATCTGCTCGCCAAAAGCTTCCCGCAAAGCTGCGGTATTACATTCAACACCAACACCGTCTGCATCTGAAAATGATCCGAATATACCGTCAACATTTTCTGAATTCTGATAAAGTGATGTATTTCCGTAGTTGCATATGGTATGTGCTTCACCTTTATCTCTTAGCACCTGACGTTCTTTTAAGTCTTCGCCTCGTTTCAATTTAGGTTCACTGCGCCCGTCAGTATATAAAACTCGGTATGAAGGCAGCTTACCCACATTGTCTGCATATGTGTTTTTAACATCTACCTTGAGATCTTCATAGATGCCTTCACATGTTGCATCATCAGGAATTCCATAGGTATCAGTGCAGGTTCCATAGCTGGTTATGTTATTATGTCCGGATATACACTTATCTGTCTTTTTTGAGCCTTTTATACAATAATTTGTTTCTCTTTCACCTTCTAAACATGTCTTAACGCCATCCTCATCAGGCTCCGACCACTTTGTACATTCGGATGCAGTACAGGAGGATCCGCAATCTTCTGTTTTATAGCCGCCAGAGCATTTATCACAATCTGTGCCTTCACAATCTTCATAATACCAGTCATCACACTCATCACATAATGCCGGACTATATGTACTTCCGCAAGATTCTGTATCAGGATAACTGTATTGACGCTCTATGTGTGTTACTGTAACCTGAGTTTGACTTGGCTCGCATTCTCTTTCTCTGGTTCCGTTGTATTGCCATTCTCTATAGTACAGACATTCACTTGAGCATTCCTGATGAATATAATACAAATCACCGCCTTTGCCGCCATCACCGAACTCACCGGTTCCGTCAGCATAAGCCCAGAGCTTTCCGCCATAGTCTTTAAGTTCTTTTTCGGCAATTCCTTTCAAATCCAAAAGATCCTGCCTTATACCAAAAGGTGTAATAACTTCCGTTTTTGATTCATAAGTTACAATATTTCCGCCTTGATAGCCGGCAGCACCGCCGCCGCCACCGCCGCCCGTGGCTTGAATATGAAAATATGAGGCTCTTGCAGGAGGAGTAAATACACACTGTGTAAAGCCGGGAGTTACTTCTTCTATATTGTCAAGTATCTTGTTAGTCAGGCCTGCTCCAAGATATTTTTCCTCATGAAGACGTCCTATTGAGTCTCTATAACACATATATGCCCCGTGAACCGCAAGACGCGGAACTTTTACGTGCTTCTTGGAAATTACTGCCACACCGGAGGCGAGCATTAATGATACTATTACCAGCAACAGCATCATTTCTACCATTGAAAATCCGCAAAATATCCTCAATCTCTTATTTTTCATACTCTTGTCACCTTTATATTATTGTTCGTCTTACTCGTTTTTTTCTTATTTTTGTGTGGATCCCTCGCTTGCGCTCGGGTGATGTTTTTCGTTTTTGATTATATCATTGCAATAATTTGTATGCAAACTATCTTACCAGAGAATTATAACCCCTCCGGGCTTGTTCGGCTGACCCGGCTGAACTGATGCTATACCGTCTTCAATTCCTAAAGACTCCAGGTAACTCTCCATTTGTGATATACTTGTCATCGTAGTATCAAATGTTACGTTTATTGTATAGAAGATTTCATAGTTTGTAGTTTCTTCCAGCTTCTCCCGTTCTGCCATTTCTTTCGCTGTTCTATAGTCGATACCTTTTTTGGTCATATCCGACAAATCCTTGTATACAACACTATTATTAGTTTGTGACTGACTGTATGTCTTTATGTTTGCAAGCGGAATGCTGTCCGTGATAAATTCGTTTGCAGAACGGCAGTATGATACTGACAAATTAACACCATCCTGCAAACAGATTGGTTGACCTGAGCAAGAATATTTTTTATATGTAAATTGACAATTCTCAACTGTATCTGCGGTGATATTAGAGGTTATTAAACTTCCTCCACCTGCTGCTGCCGTCAGCAAGGTAGTATTATTTTCTTTGATAGTCGTTGCACTTCCGACAGCACCGGGGTCTACCGTTAAAGGTGCTCCGACAGAGCTGTAAAACACACTCTGAAAAGACCCGGCTCCGTCCGCAGACCCTCCGCCTACTGCATTTAGAAGAACATATTTAGCATATCTCGGAGGTCTGAATACGCAGGTTGATCCTGTTACATTACGGACATTGTTATTTTCTACATAACGTTGAATTAGTGCACCTGCCGTATTTCGATAACATTCATAACGTCCGTGGCCGTCTGATTCCTGATATGTTACGTGGCGTTTAGAATATGAATTTGCGCATAATGCCGTGAAAATCCCGACTATCAGCATTACAACACATGCTTCAAATAATGAAAATCCAGATTTATTACCGCTTTTTACCATAATATTACCACCGCACCATTTCTGCCTGCCTGTGCCGGACAAGATCCGCCACTGGGCGCTGCGTCATTATCACAAAGCTTAGGTTCATCACAGGTCGGCTTTCTTACATAATCGCTTACATTATCTCCGTTGACGGTGTATGTGACATTTGCTGTACCTGTATAAATTCCATAGGCACCTGCACCTCCGCTGCCTGCAAGAACTGACTCGGCTGTTAATTGAGTATCCATCTCCGTATCTTCATCCATTTCTATATTTGTTGTAAAGTCAGCCTGATTAAACTTCCTGTCGACAAGTTCTTTTATAGGACACATTGCGCCATCGCCGTCCAGCCACAACGGGTATGTTTCGGATCCAGAGCCTTTAGTGCCGCCTTCTGCTTTTATGACATCTATTACCTTCTCGTCAGGGTCATTAAGTTTTTTAAATTGTACAAGGGTCTCTTCGCCGTCATCACCTATTGCACCGCCCTTGCCAGGCTTCATTATTATCTCAAAACCAGTCAACCTGGGGAAAAATATTGACACCGATTTGCCGGCACTGCCGGATTTGCCGTAAGTAACAGTTGCATGAGAACCGCTCCTTGTAGCATTGTATTCCGGAGGAACAGAGGTAACGTCGGGCAATTTTCCCAATCCTTGAACCTCTCTTAGCCATTCCGGAAAATCATTCGGAGATCTGAACGTTGAGTTTTCCGTTTTGGGATTTACGCTTATTGAACCTGATACATCGGACGCTCCGCCTCCGCCGCCTACTGCGTGAATAAGGAAATATACAGCATTCCTCGGAGGTGCAAATGTGCATTCATCAACGGGAGTAGGTCCTGTCGCTGCCCCTTCTTCATTGATATAATATTCCTTCAATGTCTCGCCGTCATAATAACATTCATACCGCCCGTGAAGACTTCGTTTCGTCTTTAATTCCGTCTTCTTAAAATGTATTGCGGGAACACCGATTGCAATAAACGACATAATCAGCATTACTACGAGCATTTCTGCCATAGAAAACCCGCCCAGTCGGGCTTCACGTATTGATATTAGACTCCCAAGCTTGAAACTTCCGGTTGAAGCGCCTTGCAGCATATATATTAATTCCTCATGTAAACTAGTTTATATTTCATTATAACACTTTATTCAAAATAATTCAACCCCGGATTAAACGGCTTTTATCGTCTTATACACAGCCTCTCAAGACGTCTTACTATGCGAACTATTTTCTTTTCCGTGTCTGCCGTTATTGAATCCACCAGAATTGTTTTACAGCCGAGCCTTTTGCCGAATAATACGTCAGTAAGAGGTCTGTCGCCGACCATTACGGATGTTGACGGGTCAATTCCTTCTTTTTGCAAAAACTGCCTGCCAAGTGTAGACTTCGGCTTGCCTGCATCAAAAAGAACAGGAAAATTCGTAACCTTTTTAACTTTTTCTATATATTCAGGATTGTTATTGTTGGAAATCACGGCTATGTAAAAATTCCGGCGGACTTTTTCAAGCCATTCAAGAGTTTTTTGAGTGTATTTGCCGGATTTTGAAGCCATCAAAGTGCTGTCCAAATCAAATAACAACGCCTTCACTCCCTCTCTTTTTAATTCGTCCAAATCAATATCGTAAATACTTTTCAAATCATAATCAGGTTTAAGAAACATTTGCTTTTACTCCGACTGTACGTGCCAATGCGTATTTGTAAGCTTTCGGGGTTTTATCAAACTTAAGATAAACGTCATCATTTGTGTTCGCAAGCCCTAAATCTATTCCGTTTTCATCCTTTACGGCAAGAAGTTTTGTCCTGAACTGCTCGTCCGGTGTTATGATTTCAACTTCATCCCCGATAAGCATTTTATTCTTGATTTTTACGGGATAATAAACTCCGTCCTCAAATTCCAGAGTTTTTTTATCGCCCTTGAACTCGCACAAAAAATCAGCGCCCGCAAGACCTTTTGAAATATCATAGCTGTAACTTCCGCTGTCGTTGTTTCCAAGCGCAAAGCCTGTTGTATAGCCTCTGTTGCCGACTTTTTGAAGTTCAATGAAATATTTGCTCATATCCGCAGACGGATTGACCAAAACTTCATCTATTGCCTGACGGTAGGTTTTGGCAACCGCTGAAACATAATAAAGACTTTTGGTTCGCCCCTCAACCTTAAAAGAATCAACACCCGCATCAATCATTTCTCTCAAATGTTCGACAAGGCAAAGGTCTTTAGGGCTCAAAATATGAGAACCTCTTTCATCCTGATTAATTTCGTAATACTCGTCAGGACGTGTGCTTTCAACAAGTTTGTAACTCCATCTGCAAGGCTGGGAACAATTGCCGTGATTTGCTTTTCTTTCTCCATGCGTAAAGTAATCACTCAAAAGGCATCTTCCGGAAAACGACACGCACTGAGAGCCGTGGACAAAGCATTCAAGTTCAATATCCGGAACCTTGCTTCTAATTTCCGCAATATCTTTAATCGGAAGTTCACGGGCAAGAATTACTCTTGAGGCGCCCAGATCCTGCCAGAATTTTACGCTTTCGTAGTTGAGTGTATTTGTCTGGGTGCTTACGTGAATCGGCACATCACAAGCCGTCTTGCGCAAAAGATTAAAAATCCCGAAATCACTCACGATAAAAGAGTCCGGCTTTGCATCTTTAAATATATCTATACATTCTTCAAGAAGTTTAATATCCCTGTTAAAAGCAAAAATATTCAAAGTCACATAAGCCTTTGCGCCGAGTTTGTGAGCAAGTTCTACCGCATCTTTAAGATTTTCAAGGGTAATCAGGCTGCCCTTTCTCATTGCTCTCAGGCTGAAATCCACAACTCCGAGATACACGGCATCAGCCCCGTAACGTACGGCATATTCAAGCTTTTCCATATTGCCCGCAGGCATTAACAATTCGACTTTATGCATAACCGGATAATACCCTAAAGGTCGAAAATAATCAACCGATTAGGTGATGATAATTTTTGAAATATGTTGAAAATAGATAATGTAAGAAGAGAGTATTCGGAGAAAAAATTATGCAGACCATTGAACACGCAGCATCCACAATTAAAGAAATCTGGCAATATCAACACCCTGTTATGCACACGTGGTTTTTGCTCAGTTCCGTATCACTTTGTTTTATGTTTGCATTGTTATTTTTTGTCGTTTAACAACACGAATTAAATTTACATGATATAATCCGTTGTATGAGAAATTTCAGAACATTTTTGGGTTATGTGCTGTTAATCGGGATTGCTGTCAGTATGCTCTATCCGTTTTTTGCAATGGTGAACCTGTCGTTTGCTGAAGATAATACAATATTCACACAGCCCTCAAAAATCTTCTACGGAAACCTGACGCTTGATAATTACAAAAATGTATTCTCTCAAATTCCGCTTGCGAGGTATTTTTTGAACAGTCTGATTGTTGCAAGTATTACGACATTTTTTACTGTTATTTTGTCTGCACTTGCGGGGTATGCCTTTGCAAGGATGAATTTCAGATTTAAAAATGCGCTTTTTTTGATAATTCTTGTCACAATGCTTATTCCGCCTCAGGTGAATATTATTCCGCTGTTTTTCTTAATGCGTGAACTGCATCTGATAAACACTTATGCGGCACTTATTTTACCCGGAATTTTCGGCGGGTTCGGAATATTTTTGATGAGGCAGTATTTTCTCGGATTTCCGAAGGATCTTGAGGAATCTGCCAAAATCGACGGGTGCAACATTCTTGAAACATTCTTCAAAATCGCACTTCCGCTTGCACTGCCGACTGTTGCAACGCTTGCGATATTTACGTTTGTCACAACCTGGAACAGCTTTATGTGGCCTTTGATTGTGACAAATACCGAAAGTATGAGAACTCTCCCTGTAGGTCTTGCAATATTCAAGGGAAGTTTCAGAGAAGTCACACTCTGGGGAGAACTTCTTGCGTGTTCTGTTATCTGCACAATTCCTGTTATCGGTGTGTTTCTTGCAGGAAAAAAATACTTTATCAATGACATTATGCAGGGCGGGGTCAAGGAATAATTCGTTTAACATTATTGCGTCCGAAAATTATTTCTGCTAAACTTCCCGTAATGGATATTAAATCAAGACTGCAAATTTTAACAGGGGATATATTCGGAGGGCTAAATTCCGCAATCGTTGCTCTACCGCAGGCTCTTGCTTTCGGGGTTGCAACGGGATTCGGAGCAGGAGCGGGCATATGGGGCGCAATTATTCTATGCTTTGTTGCAGGACTTCTGGGCTCTAAAATTCCTATGATATCAGGCCCGACAGGGCCTATGACTATTGTTGTAGCGTCAGTTGCGGCTTCTCTCAGCCACGATATGCATGCGGTTGGGATTGTTATTATGTTTGCGGCACTTTTTCAGCTTTTATTTTCGGTAACCAGCATTTCAGATATTGTTAAATACGTTCCGTATCCCGTAATTTCAGGGTTTATGAACGGAGTCGGAATTATTATAATTCTTTTACAGCTTAATCCTCTAATCGGTTATCCGGCCGTTTCAAACTCTTTTGAAGGGATAAAGAGTTTTATTTTAAACCTGAATTCTATTAATATACCTGCATTTGCGCTCGGAATGCTGACACTTTTGATTGTTTTCGGGGTTCCTAAAAAGATAAACAAGTATGTACCCTCGCAAATAATCGCACTTATTTTCTGCACATTGATTTCCATTAAATTAGGGCTTGATGTGCCGAAGATTTCCGAAATCACCGTCGGATTTCCGAAAATAGAAATTCCGGTATTTAATCTTTCGCAAGCGGCAGAATATATACCTTATGCCCTGACGCTTGCAATAGTTCTGTCGGCGGAAAGTATGCTGACAGGGCTTGTGGCAGACAGTTTGACAAAAAGCAGACACAACCCCAAAACATTGCTCTTTTCGCAGGGACTTGGAAACGTCGCCTGCGCTCTCACCGGCTCTCTTTGCGGAACGGCAGCCACTATGAGAACCGTTGCAGCACTTAATGCCGGTGCCACAACCAAACTTGCAGCTGTTATTAACCCTGTAATTCTGTGCATTCTTCTGTTTAAGTTTTCCGGTTTTGTCGCTGAAATTCCGCTTGCAGTACTTGCAGGAATACTTATTAAAATCGGATACGATATTATTGATGTAAAACTTTTGAAAGTATTAAAATTTGCTCCGAAAGATGATTTGTATGTACTGGCTCTTGTTTTTCTGCTGACTGTGTTTTACAACCTTATCTTTGCGGTCGGGGCAGGGATTACGCTTGCAGCACTTCTTTATGCCAAGAGAGTTGCAGACAAAGCAAACATTGTACAAAAATCAGTTTATGACAAAGATATTATGAAGTTAGAAAAGATTCTTGAAACGGACTACGAACACAAAATCCGTGTAGTGCATATTACGGGACAATTCTTCTTCGGCTCTGCAACCCAATTAATCTCAAAATTTGAGGATGTTCTCGGCACAAAATGCATTATTATAAATTATGAAGCCGATGATCTTCTTGATATTTCGGCAATCTTTGCGCTGGAAGATATCATTATCCGGCTAAAATCACAGCACATAAAAATCCTTATGGTTATTAAAAACGAACAGGTCTTAAATCAGCTGTCTTCACACTCCATAATCAGCCAAATCGGTGAAGACAAGATTTTTTACAACGAACTTGATGCAATAGAATTCGCCAAAAATTCCTTGAAACAAAAAGCAAAAAACAAAAAAAATTCTTAACTGCAAACATTCTGCAAAAAAAGGAGGTTATATGATAAACCAAATAACATCAAATACCAACTTCAGGGGCGCATATATAGTTAAAGGCCCGCAAAAAGCTGTCACCCGCTTTGAAAACGAAATCACAACAAAAAAGCTTTTAAATAAAAACCTTCAAGTTATGACAATGCCGCTGACTGAAAATTATCACAACAACCAGCCCTATGCGGAGCTTCTTGTATGTACGGGCGAAAACATTAAAAATCTTAAGTCGCATTTACAAAAGACTAAAAAACAGCAGGAGAAAAATCTCAAAAGATTTGTTTCAGACTTCAACAGCTGGAAAAAGCCAAAACAAGACCGTTTTGTAAAAAAATTACAAGAAGCCCTCACAATAAGCACCTCCGAACACATGCACACACCGGCCCCCGGCGAAAAGGCAATGCTAAACGGCAGCCCTGACTGCTTTCTTGAATGGTTTTCTAATGCAAAAGCAAAATCTGATGAACTTTACAGACAGATAAGTTCTTACGGACAGGCAAGATTTCCGGCTAAAATCCGCAGGCTTGACGCTGAAAAAGCTTTCAAGGCGCTTATCAGCAACAACTTCAACCTGAAAGAAGGCTTTATCCGCAACCCGAAAGCACCTGAAGTCGAAATTGAATTTTTTAACAACAAAGAAATCCGATATAATGGAAATAAAATTCACTCCATTCTTACGTACAAGGAGGACTCTGCCGGCGAAAAGATTCTTGAAACCTACGAAAAATTCACCTACACAAAAAACGGCGCCGTAAAGACTAAGACATTCTCAAATAAATAGTGCGGACACTCTTTGCAAGGCGCAGAAAAAGCCTGTGCCAACACGCAAGTAAAGATTTATTGAATAAAGTCTGATTATTTTATCTGAACTTTCGGTTTATTGTAAAATATAAAAGGAAAAATAAAAAATAAGGACTTTTTCATGCCGGCAAC
>CALUTA010000034.1 GCA_944323585.1 Candidatus Gastranaerophilales bacterium | reverse complement strand
CAAGAACCTCCGTCGGGAGAGATATATCCATCCATAACAAAAAAAGACTCCGGAAGAGAAGTCTTTTTTATTACGCGTGGAGGGATTCGAACCCCCGACCTTTTGGTTCGTAGCCAAACGCTCTATCCAACTGAGCTACACACGCTTATTTAGTTGTGATGTGCCTCCTATTGTTATATATATTTGCAGAGGTACAAAAAAATTCTATCAAATAAATTTTTATTTTCAAGTCTTTGTTTTTATGAAAATTTGTGAATTGCTTGAAAAAAAAACGTATTTATAGTATTTTTTTCTTAGAAAGCGGGGTAAATTCAAGGGGTTTTAACATGGCGGAAGACGACAAATTAAATTTAGAGGCGATAGCCGACAAATATAGTTTGTTAGATACGACAAATACTTATGATTTAATTTCCCGCATAACAGCGCTGGATGAGGTTTTTGGCTCTGAAGATCTGATAAAAATTTATAATTATATTCTGACGAATTCCAAGTCGGTTGAAGTTTTAATGCATGTAATTGCTCTTGCTGACAGGTTTAGGAATTATTCAACACTTTCGGTTCTTGTGGATATGCTGCTTTTGAAAAACACTGACAACTTAAATCCTGAAGAAAGGGAAAGTTATATAAATCTGCGTGTAATGTGCGCAAAAGCTATTGCGAATTACCGTGACACATCAGCGGTTACACCTTTATTGTATTGTTTGAATAATAAAGATGAAAATTATAAAGTCCGCTTTGCATGCGCGGATGCTCTCGGACGAATCGGTGACAAGTATGCTGTGGCGCCTTTGATTGACGTTGTTAAAGATGAAGAAGAAAAATCAGTTTATTTAAGAGAATCAGCCGCATCAGCACTTGGAATGCTCGGCGATATGCGGGCTGTTGATCCTCTTGTAAGTATTCTTGAAACCAAACAGGGTATTATTGATAAATTCACTTTTTTGAAAGAACGTGTGATTGAGGCTCTCGGAAAATTAAGACTGGGGGCTGATGAGAGAGTTTTTAATGCTTTGAAAATGTCTTTGATGGACGAATCCGCTCAAATCAGAATAAATGCAATAGAGGCTATAATGGAAAGCGATCATCCTGAAGCTTATGAAACAATCAAGTCCTGTCTGTTTGACGATGATGACGAGGTTAAAAAAAATGCACTTGTAGCGCTTTACAATCTTCATGGGCGATCCGTCTTGGATGAAGTCATAAGAGAGCCTTTATACAGTGATGTTTTGAAAGTTGAAGCTGTTTCAATGATTGATGAATACGAAACTGATGAAGATGAAAAGTTTGCACAGAAATTCAAAGAGGAATTAGATGGCTAAATCCGTAATTTTGTTATCAGGCGGGCTGGATTCGCTTGTGAGTTTGGGGCTGGCTTCACAAAAATATAACGTAAAACTTGCATTGACATTTGATTATGGACAGAAGGCTGCTCAAACTGAAATAAAGGCTTCTTCAAAAATCTGTGAATATTACAACATAGAACATAAAGTTATAAAATTGGATTTTTTAAAAGAGATTACAAAAACCTCTTTGTGCTCAGAAGCAGCTGTTCCGACAGGCGACGGGCTTTTGAATCCTTCTGACAGTGCCAAAAATGTCTGGGTGCCGAACAGAAACGGTCTGTTTTTGAATATTGCAGCCAGTTTTGCGGACAGTGAAGACTTTGATTATATAATTATCGGTGCAAATTTAGAGGAGAGTGCAACTTTTCCTGATAATACAAAAGAATTCACAGAACGTGCCGAAAAATTGTTTGAATATTCAACGCAAAATCACCCGAAAGTGCTTGCGCCCTTGATAAATTGCACCAAGAATGATATAGTGAAACTGGCGGTTGAAAACAGGATACCGCTGAATTATGTCCAAAGCTGCTACCTCGGAGGCGACAGACATTGCGGCAAGTGTGAGTCCTGTACGAGATTAAAAAATGCTTTGTTGTATAATAACTATACGGATATAGTGAAAGAATTATTTGATTAAATCTAAGGTAAAAAAATAATTATGAAATGCAAGCTTATAGATAGTGAAATAAAATACGAAGGATTCCAGCTTTGCCCGCATTGGATTTATAAAAACTTTAAGATACAGGGAGATGCAATAGTCGCATTTACCGGCGAATGTGATGTAAAACTTGATGAAATGGTTGATATCGAAGATGTCATAAATAATGAGCCGATATACAGCAAAAACATGCTGAGTTTTATTACCGAACAATTTAATGTAAATCTTGTAGAAGGTGTTTTCAGGCAGCGGCTTTTAATATGCATAATAAAAGAGGCTCTTGAAAAACGTGGAATAAAAGTTGAAAGAAGCGGGGATGACCTGTTTGTAAACGGCAAAAAATTAACTGTTTCAATTGCAACAAAATCATTAACTTCAATATTAATTCATACCGGAGTAAATATAAATTCAGAGGGGGCTCCAGTCAAAGCAAGCGGGCTTCAAAATGATCTAGGCATTACTGATATTAAAGAATTAGCACAGGAAATTATGGAACATTATGCAAACGAACTTGAGGACATTGTTCTTGCAAGTACAAAAGTAAGAGGAGTGTAACATTGGACGAACAAAAAGAACCGAAACAAATTGTTAATCCTGACCATATAAGCTACAGAGAGTATAAAAAAAGATTATCAAAAAATCCTCATCAGGGGCTTGTTCTGTTTATATCAACATTTTTCATATTATTGCTGGCTTTTTTGGGCTGTGCAAAGATAATGTCGCCTGATGTTGATATTGCAATAGGTGACGAACCTGAAGTTACCTACGAGGAAGAAGGTATTGTCCGTGGAAATGTGGATGACAGGTTAAAAAAGATTCAGGAAGAAGATAACAAGGCCGATACTGCAGAAACAACTATAGACACGTCTTTGGACGAAAAAGTTGTAATTCCGGAGCAGAAAGATGAAAAATCAGAATCGGATGCTGAGGAGGCACCTATTGTATTGGATCAACCTCAGAGCCAGCCAGTTGAAGAAACATCAAAAGCTGAAACTTCAGCCCCCACTCCTGCTCCGGAACCTGAAAAAGTTCATCCGGCCGAAACAAAAGCAACGGCACAGGCAGAAAATATTCAGCAGACAAATCCTGCGCCTGTTCCTGCACCTGCGCCAAAAACTTATAAGGTTTATGTCGGAAGTTATTCCTCTGCCGCTCAGGCTGAAGTTGCAAAGGGTATTATATCAGAGTCCGGTGCTGGTATTAGTGTCTTTGTAAAAAATATAAACGGGTCTTACACACTGCAGGCAGGATCATTCAGCACCGCCGAAAAAGCGCAGAGCGTTGCAAACGATTTGTTGAAAAACAATTTCCCTGCCCGTGTTGTTGCAGAATAAAAATCTGACTTCTTAAAAATGTTTGTGATAGAATATTTACGTCAGAAGGGAGATTTTCCCAACGCTTTAAAAAAGATTAAACTAAAGTCGATATATAAGGAGAAGTTATGGAAAGTTTAAGAGATAAATATGAAGTTGTAATAGGCCTGGAAGTCCATGCACAATTAAAAACAAAATCTAAAATTTTTGCACCGGACGGAACAGAATTCGGCAAGGAGCCAAACTCTGAAACCAGCCCGATTACACTTGGTATGCCTGGGGTTTTGCCTGTATTGAACAGAGAAGTTGTTAATATGGGGATTTTAACCGGTCTTGCTCTTAACTGTGAAATTCCGGAACGCTGCAAATTCGACAGAAAACAATATTTTTATCCTGATCTTCCGAAAGGTTACCAGATATCTCAGTATGATGAGCCTATTTGTGTAAACGGATATATTGACATTAAAGGTAAAAGAATCGGTATCACAAGAGCGCATTTGGAAGAAGATGCCGGAAAACTTGTTCACGCAGGTGCTGACGGCCTTGCAGGTTCAAGCTATTCGCTTGTTGACCTGAACCGTGCGGGAACTCCGCTTCTTGAGATTGTATCTGAACCCGATATGAGAAGTTCTGACGAGGCAAGAGCTTATATGGAAGAACTCAGAAATATCGTAAGATACATAGGTGTCTGCGACGGAAACCTTGAAGAAGGCTCAATGAGATGTGATGCCAATATTTCAATTATGCCAAAAGGCTCCAAAGTATTCGGAACACGTGCCGAAATCAAAAACGTAAACAGTTTTTCAGCCCTCCAGCGTGCAATTGAATACGAAATCGACAGACAGATTGAAATTGTTGAAGAAGGCGGAAAAGTTGTTCAGGAAACACGTTTGTGGGATGACAATGCACGTGAAACAAAGTCTATGAGGGGTAAAGAGGATGCTCACGATTACAGATACTTTCCTGAGCCGGATTTGATGCCTCTTCAAATATCACGTGAATGGGTTCAGGAAATTAAAGACAAAATGCCTGAACTTCCGGAAGCAAAGCGCCGGAGATATATGGGCTTAGGTTTAAGCGAATATGATGCCTCAGTAATTGTTGAACAGATGGGGCTTGCTCTTTTCTTTGACGAAGTTCTTAAACTCGGCGCAACCCCGAAAATCGCTGTAAACTTTATCATGGGCGAAATTGCCGCATATTTGAAAGAAGGCCATATTGAAATTACAGATACAAAACTTACACCGGAAAATCTGGTTGAATTAATTTCAATGATTGAAAAAGGCACAATTTCAAATAATATCGGAAAACAGATTATCGTTGATATGATGAAAAACGGAGAAAAAGCTTCTGAAATTGTTGAAAAAAGAGGCTTGAGCCAGATTTCCGACGAAAGCGCAATTAAAGAAATCTGTCAGAAAGTTGCGGACGCTAACCCTGAACAGGTCGCTAAATATAAATCAGGCAAAGTTCAGCTTTTAGGATTCTTTGTAGGTCAGGTAATGAAAGAAACCAAAGGCCGGGCTAACCCTAAGGCTGTTAATGATTTAATGAAAGAAGTTCTTGAGTAGCAATTGCAGAGTAACTTAAACGTTTAATTATACATGCACAGGTGAAAAATGTTTTTTAAAGAAGGCGATCAAGAAAAAAAATCCAGTATGGAAGAAGAAATTTTTGAGCAGGCAATTGTGCTTGAAAATATTCTTTCATCACATATAAATAGCGATAATTACATTCTCTTTGATATTCCGACGGATATCAAAAAAGTTGTGCTTGTAGCAAGCGGATCTTCTTACAATTGTGCAAGGTTTGCGGCAGATTTGTTCGGAAATCTTGCAAATATAGAAGCAGGCGCAATGTATTCAAGCGAATTTTTGTTGAAGTCTGTAATTCCGCATGACAACGACTTTCTGTATGTGTTTATAACCCAGTCGGGCGAAACTTCGGATACCAACAAAGCTTTGAATAAAGCAAAAGAGTTTGGCATGCAGACAATGTGCATAACAAATAAAAAGGATTCGACAATATGGAATGCTTCAGATTTCAAGATTGACTGCTGCGCCGGTGAAGAAAAAAGCATTGCAGCAACAAAATCTCTTACGGCGCAAATGATATGCTGCGCACTTCTTGTATTGAAGTATGCTTCGTACAAAGGCATAGATATTGATCCATATCTGGAACAGTTAAAAACATTGCCTGAATTTGTGCGAAAGACTTTTGAGCTTCAGCCTGAAGTCAAAAAAGTTGCGCAAGTGTTGTCGGAATACAAAAATCTTGTTGTAACTGCTGACGGAATTTCCTATGCTCTTGCAAGAGAAGCTTCTTTGAAAATTAAAGAAACTTCTTATATCAATGTTTACTCAAGCATCTTAGGTGAATTTATGCACGGGCATGTTGCGGTTATGAATAACAAAATCGCCCAAATTCATATAAGTGTAGACGATTTGAGTTATACAGCCATTAAAAATTTGAACAAAATTAAAGAAGACTACAAGCCTGTGCTTTGCATACTCGGAAATTCAAACGAAAAAGTAACTGCGGACTATAATGTAAATATCGATTGTGAAAGTGAAATAGTTAAATCTTTCTGTCTTGTTGTCATTTGCCAGCTTCTGGCATTGGAGATCGCAAAGAAATTGAAAAGAAACGTTGATAAACCGCACGGACTTCATAAAGTTGTAAAATAATCGGACGGATTTTGAGAATTTGTAAGTAAAAATAAATGTAAAGAATCTATTATTACCGGCTCAGAATGACAATTTATTCTATTTGTGTGAATGTCAATGGATAAAATTGTAAATATTAATATAACTTAAAACCCTCCTGTATTTGTTAATACGTGAGGGTTAAAGTATTATATGAGCCTTTTCAGTATCAAATTAAAATTGTGCTAAGAATCTTTCGTCGTTGTTGAAGAACAATCTGATGTCATCTACTGCATATTTAAGCATTGCAAGTCTTTCAACACCCATACCGAAAGCAAATCCTGAATAAACATCAGGGTCAATTCCGACATTTCTTAACACATTCGGATCAACCATACCTGAGCCGAGAATTTCAAGCCAGCCGGTGCCTGAACATGTTCTGCAGCCTTTGCCTTCGCACATAATGCACTGTACATCAACTTCGGCAGAAGGTTCCGTGAACGGGAAAAAGCTGTTTCTGAATCTTGTCGGACGGCTTGCGCCAAAATAGATTCTGATAAATTCGTTCAAAATGCCTTTCAAATCTCCGAATGTTACATCTTTATCAACGTAAAGCCCTTCAATTTGATGGAAAAAGTTGTTTTTTCTTGCATTTACGTTTTCGTTTCTGTAAACTCTGCCCGGTGCAATAATTCTGATAGGCGGATTTTTGCCTTCCATAGCGTGGATTTGTGCGCCTGACGTCTGGCTTCTTAAGATTACACCCGGTGCATTTTTTACGTAAAAAGTGTCCTGCATATCACGTGCAGGGTGATCTTTTGGCACGTTCAGAGCGTCAAAGTTGTAATATTCTGTTTCAACTTCCGGTGATTGGCAGTCCGGAACAACTGAGAAACCAAGGCTTTGAAAAATTGAAACAATTTCATTTGTTGTTGTTGTAAGAGGGTGTGCTTTTCCGAGCCGCTGGAACTGACCCGGAAGCGTGATATCAATTTTTTCTTTCAAAAGCTTTGCATCAAGTTCTTTTTTGTAGAATTCATCAAATTTAGCTTTTAAAGAAGCTTCCAATTTATGGGTAATTTCATTTGCAAGCGAGCCTACGATTCTTTTGTCTTCGTCAGAAAGGTTTTTAAGGTTTTTCTTGATTTCATTGAATTCACCTTTGCGGCTCAGGTATTTATTTCTTACTTCTTCAAGGTCGTTGATTGAAGATGATTTTTCTATATCTTCAGCGGCATTTGAGTAAATTTTTTCCAGTTGTTCTTTCATTTATCTTCCCTCTTTGTCTATGCTGATTCTGCATATTCAGACTATTTCATTATATTCTTTTTCGTAACCTATTGTTGTTTTTTCGTTGTGTCCGGGATAAACAATCGTGTTGTCATCAAGTTTATAGAGGACATTTTTAATACTGTTTTCTATTTTGCTGTAGTTTCCGCCCGGAAGGTCAGTTCTGCCGACGTATCTTTTAAACAAAGTGTCGCCTGAAAAAAGGTTTCCGTCAATCAGATAGCACATTCCGCCTTCCGTATGCCCCGGTGTTTCCAGAATTTTTATCGGGATATCTCCGATTTTAAGTTCTGTATTTCCGTCAATAAATCGGTCATACTCAGGGTTTTTATCGACAAAAAGCCCGAATGTGCCGAGAATTGTCTTTGTCATTTCAAGCTGTTTTTCGTCTTTTTTGTTTATTAAAACTTCGGCATTGAGTTCTTTTTTCATCTCGTTCACACCCATAACATGGTCAAAGTGGCCGTGGGTAAGAAGAATATACTTAACTTTCAGTCCGAGATTTTTGACATCATCAATGATTTGCTGAAGTCTTTCAGAGCAGTCAATCAATACCGCTTCTTTGGAATTTTCATCCGCAACCAGATAATTATTAGCCTCAATAGGGCCTGCAATGTATTGTTTTATAATCATATTTAAGCTTTCACGATATCAAATATTTGTTTGCAAATTGAGAACACTTTTTCGGCCGAATCCAGTGACAGCATATTGGGACCGTCGCACAGAGCTTTGTCCGGATCCGGATGAACCTCAAAGAATAGAGCATTTGCACCTGCGGCCATAGCGGCTTTTGCAAGAACCGGCACGAACCTTCTGTCTCCGCCAGAGCAAGTGCCCTGAGCGCCCGGAAGCTGTACGCTGTGTGTTGCGTCAAAAACAACCGGATAGCCGAATGTCTGCATAATAGGTATTGCTCTGAAGTCAACAACAAGATTGTTATATCCGAAAGTTACACCTCTGTCTGTCAAAAGAATGTTTGTATTTCCAGAATCTTCGACTTTTTTAACGAGATTTCCCATCTGTTCGGGAGCCAGAAACTGTCCTTTTTTAATATTTACTATTTTCACTGTTTTTGCGGCAGCGACAAGCAGGTCTGTCTGTCTGCACAAAAATGCGGGGATTTGGATTACATCCGCAACTTCAGCTGCTATTTCCGCCTGTTCAGGTGTGTGAATATCGGTTACAATCGGAATGTTGTATTTAGACTTGATTTCAGCGAGCATTTCAAGTCCTTTTTCAAGCCCGGGCCCTCTGTAAGATGTGATTGACGAGCGGTTTGCTTTGTCAAAAGATGATTTGAATATGAAATTTATTCCGAGTTTTCGGGTAATTTCTTTCAAACCTTTTGCTGTTTCATCAAGAATCTCAAGACTTTCGGCAACGCAGGGCCCTGCAAGTATTGTCAGTTTATCTGATCCGATTTCAAAATTGTTTAATTTAATTATCTTCTTATTTTCCATATCAAAAATTATAATTAAAACAGGCTGAAATTACAAGTAACAATCAGTTAGAGCAGGCGGATTGTTATTTAAAGACAATTGTGGTAGAATTTTTTTATCAGGAGAGATTATGGAAAGCAAGATATTAAGACTTAAAAACGATATTGAATTTTTTTATAAACAAAATCCGGATACACCGAGAGCCGCTCTGTGTATGAACTTTGCACTGAGTGATTATGACAGTGCTCCGGGGGTATATGCTCTTATGGCAAGGCTTCTGTTTCAGGGAACAAACAACAAATCGGCCGAGCAGATTGCGGAAGAATTTGACAGCTGCGGAATTGATTTTGTTGTTGAAATGAAGATGGATTATTTGAGATTCAGATTTATGAGTCTTAATGAAGACTTTGAGCATGCTGTTGAACTTGTAACCGATTTAGTAAAGAATTCTACATTTGAAGAGTTTGAGAAAGAAAAAGCTAAATTGGAAGGTGAACTTGTAGCGGAACTGGATTCTCCACGGCAGAAAGTTATGGACGGATTCACCAGAAATATTTTTGAAGGTCACAGCTATGGAACTTCCAGCACAACAATTCTTGAAAATCTTCAAAATATTACAAAAGAGCAGGTTGTTGAAGCTTACCGCAAATTGTATGAAAACGCTAAAAAAGTAATAACGTTCGTCGGCGATATTGAGGAAGAAAACGTTGAAAAAATTCTGAATGAAAACTTCGGAGATATTCCTGCAGGTGCTGAAATTGTTGATAAAAAAGCTCCTGCGGCACTTGAAGATAGCAAAGAAATTTTTATTCCCAAACCTGACGCAAATCAGGCACATATTATTAAAGGCTGGCGGACTGAAACTTTTGACAGCGAAGACTATCCTGTGTTAATTCTTCTGAATATAATTCTCGGTGCTAGCGGGCTTTCCTCAAGATTGTTTCTTGAACTCAGAGATAAAAAAGGGCTTGCTTATGTTGTCAGAAGTTCGTATGAAGCCTTCCTGCTAGGTGCAGCTTTCTCAATTTATATAGCAACAGAGCCGAAAAATATCGAAGTTTCCTTGGAAGGTTTTGATGAAGAACTGGAAAAGATTAAAACAATAGAAGTTTCAGAAGAAGAACTGGCTAATGCAAAAACAAATGTTCTCGGTAAACTTGCCTTTTCGTTTGAAACAAATTCCCAGCAGGCATGCAATTATGCGCAGTATGGAATTTTAGGTCTCGGGTTTGATTTTTACGAAAAAACTAAAGAAAGAATTAAATCAGTAACCGCTCAGCAGCTTAAAAATTGTGCTGAAAAATATTTCAACAGCAAATCGGTTCTTGTTATTCTAAAGCCTTAGCAGATGCGTGCTATCAAGTCAGGCAATGGATTAGTCCGAGATTATCAGAGATAATTTTTACGGTGCCGTTTTTGAAAGGATGGTGTCGTGAAGATTTCAGGTGTTCTTTTGTCAATATTATCCGTTTTGGTTTTTCCGGCAAATACTGCCTGTTTTGCCACGGAAACAGTTTACATTAATGCCGTGATTAACAACAAAGCCGCAGATGTTATGGATATGCTGGAAAAAGTTTTGCCTGATGATACCCCTGTTGTTTATACTGTTGTGCCAAGAGGGTTAATTGTAAGTATAAAAGAGGATATTTTTTTTAAAGGTGAGAATATTCTGCTCAACAAATCGAGCACTGCTGTTTTGGATGCAATAGGTTCGGTTTTGCGCCAAATAGGAAACAACTGCACTGTTGAAAGTCATACGGAAGGTCATAACAACCCTCATGGAGTATATCGCACAAATTGGGAAATCTCTATGGCAAGAGCAGAGTCTGTTGCGGATTATTTAATTTATTGCGGCCAAATTCCGGCATCAAGGGTTTTTACGCTCGGCTACGGAGATTGTATGCCGTTTCGGGATAGTGTTTCCGCCTCAAAAAAAGGATTTGACAGGAGAATTGATTTTGTAATTTTCGATTACGAATATAAAAGAGATTAGGAAACAATGCTTTTGCGAAGTCTTGATGAACGGTCTTCACTGAGAATGTTTTTGAGTTTCATAATTGATTGAGCGTGAAGCTGGCAGACACGGGATTCCGACATATTTAAGGTTGCGCCGATTTCTTTTAGTGTCATGTTTTCCTGATAGTAAAGAACCATAATCACACGCTCACGCTCGGGAAGCCTCTGGAGTGCTTTTTCAAGCTGCTGTTTAATATTTTTTTCTTCCATCTGTTCCTGCGGATTGAGCTTGTTTGTGTCCTGAATTGTGTCAATGATTTCCATGCTGTCTTCGCTTGATCCTTTTTTCTCATAAATGGAAGTCATTGTTGTGTCTTCAGCCAGAATTTGGTTAACCTTGTCCGGGTCCATATCAAGATAATTGGCGACTTCTGTTGTGGTCGGTATCCTTCCCAGTTCCTGTTTGAGCTGCTCCTGCGCATTTTTAATATCTTTAATTTTCTTACGGACGCTTCTTGGCAAAAAGTCCTGTGCTCTTATTCTGTCAAGAATTGCACCTCGGATTCTAATAAGCGCATAAGTTTCAAATCTTGTATTCTTTTGCGGTGAATATCTTTCAATAGCATTAATCAGCCCCTCTACTCCGTATCCTGCAATGTCTTCAATAGAAATAGTTGCTGGAAGCGTAACCTTCACACGGCCGACTACATAGCGGATAAGGTATATATATTGCACAATAAGAGCATCCCTTACACTTTTTTGGGTTTTGTCTGCAAAGTATTTTTCCCAAAGTGCTGTTAATTCCTCTTCCGAAAGTCTTTTTATGTTGTTGTAAGATGTGAAATCAAAACCTTGATCCATTAATCCGCCCAAATATTAAAAAATGTTACAATTCTATTTTATACAATCTTACGCACAGGACATCATTTAAAAGGTTGAAATATGGTTTAGTTAAGTGAAGGGGCTATTGTGTTGAATGGTTGAAATGTTAAATGAGTGAAGCGTGAAGGGTGAAGTGGAGTTGAAAGGTTGAAAAGTTGAACTGCTGAATAAGTGAAGAGGGAAGATAATTATTCCCTCTCTCTTTGTGGGATGCTAGTTCGAACAGGCGAAGGATGAGCCTTATTCCCCTCTCCCCTTG
>CALUTA010000033.1 GCA_944323585.1 Candidatus Gastranaerophilales bacterium | reverse complement strand
GTTTTTTATGTCCTTTCGACCTTTTTATACTATTTGTCGGACTTTTTTAGGACAAAATTTAGTAATATCGCCAAATTGTTACATTACTTTACAAAAAATATTTCGGCTGATATAATCGCCTTATGGAATTATGCATTTTTTCAGGAACATTCAATCCTATTCATAACGGACATCTGTATATGGCAGAGTATGTGATTAAAAATTTCGGGATTTCTAAAATTCTGTTTATACCTGCTTTCGTGCCGCCTTTTAAAAACACAGCCCCAGAATTAGCCGAACACCGCTATAAAATGGTTGAACTAGCGATTAAAAACAATCCTGACTTTGAAATATCAGATATTGAATTCAGGCACAGCGGAAAATCATACACATACCTTACAATTAAAGAACTTTATGAACAGTACAAGATTGACGGCAAAATCAACTTTATAATAGGCACAGACGCTTTTGAAAGCCTTGACAGATGGTATAAAAGCGAAGAACTCAGAAAAATGATAAGATTTATTGTGTTTGTGCGAAAAAATGATTTTGACAGTTCTAAATATGATATTATGAAAACAAATGGCTACGACTTTAAATTTGCCAATATGCAATTTAACGATATTTCTTCTACCGAAATTCGGGAAAGAATAAAGAATAACGAAGAATTGACCGGACTTTTGCCGGCAGAAGTTGAAAGGTACATCAAAGAAAATGGTTTATACAAAGATTAACGAACAAGAAATACTCAATTGGCTTAAAGAAAACCTGAATGAAGAAAGATACATACATTCACTTGGAACAGCAGAATGCGCACAAAAACTAGCTGCCAAATATAATCTTGATGAAAATAAAGCTTATACAGCAGGGCTTCTTCACGATTGCGCCAAGTGTTTTTCTAATGAAAAACTAAAAGAAATTATTGACAAAAATCTTAGCGTTGAAGAATGCGAAATGCTTAATTATAAAACACTTCACGCCCCGGTAAGCGCCTATATAGCACAGAAAGACTTCGGAGTAGATGATGCTGAGATATTATCGGCAATCCGCTGGCATACACTGGGTAAAATCAATATGACAGATTTTGAAAAAGTTATTTTTCTTGCGGATAAAATTGAACCAAATACAAGAGATAAAAAATATTCAGAAGAAATTTTAAACATCCTTGAGCAGCCAAACGGCCTGAATCTAGCACTTTTAAAATGCTATGAAGAAACGATCAAAAGCCTTGTCAAACGTGAATTAAAAATCTGTATGACAACAATTGACATCTACAATAACCTGCTTGACTTAAAAAATGTTTAAGATATTTAATGAAATCTTAAACAAAAGGCATGTTCATGGTACTATTTTCTTAAAGAGGTAGTTTTAATGAAAGTATTGGAAATTAAGAATAATTTAGTAAAAGTAGTAAATGAAACAGAAGAAAAACTTGTACTTGCAGGTTTTGTAGTAATAGAAGACGATAAAACACCATATGTAGGTCAAATTGTCAGCCTTAAAGCCGACAGTGGAATCAGTTATGCAATAGTCAAATTATTGTTTACCTTTGATACTGAAGGGATTGTTAAAAACTATGACGGCTCAATCCCTAAACTTAATGCTAAAGTTAATATATTAGACGCCAAAGATTTACTGGAAATTCTGCCGGTGCAGACGCCCGTGAAACTTGGCAAACTGGCACAACAGGACTTTTTACTGAGCGTAGACCGTTCAATACTTCAAAACAACCTCTTAATCTGCTCTGACAGCGCTAAAAACTCGGCGATTCTTGTTTCCAATTTTGCCAAGCAAATCGAAAACAATGCCGAAAGTTCAATTATTTTTGACATTGACGGTAAATATGAAAATGAGAAAAAATTTGTTTTTGGAAAAGATTTCAAACTTCCTCTGAATTTTGACTCAATCAATTTTATTTACGGCAATGACTTAACAGATGTAGATGCAACAAGCAGAGCTGTAATTCAGGATATTTTTCTGGAAATTCAGGACTATACCAGAACAATTCCTGAAAAATTTATACCATTTGATACTTTTATTGATGTTGTCTCACAACAATACACAGAATCAGGAATTCCTGAGCTTGCACTGCTGAAAAATAAACTTTTGAAATACAAAGAAGAAAACGTCTTTGCACGGTCTAAATACGAAGTAATTAGCCTTAAAGAATATATACGTGACAACTATACAACAATTATTGATATCTCAAATATTGATTCAAAATTGCAGAGAGAAGTCATTGAATATGTTTACACCGTATTAGAAGATATGAATTCTTCTATTTATTCTTTTGTAAAAATTGATGACAAAAACAGCGATAAAAAGCTCCTGAAACATCTGCTTAACGAAAATAAAATCTATACAAATCTCATCTGCAATCATAATTACAAATATGTTTATGAGCTTAAGGCCCAGACTGATAACCTGATTTTGTTTGCGCCAGAAACTACCAGACACGATTTTGCATCATACAATACATTCCTGAACAAGTTAAATCACGATGAGTTTGTTGTATGGGGTAATTCAACCCAGCGGATACCTTTAATAATTGAGCTTTCACCGCTTGAACTTATCAAAGATGAACCGATTTATATGACGGAAACAGAAGCCCCTGAAGATACATCACAGCTTGAAGAAGTTGATAAAAATGATACAGAAACAAGTTATATACAGCCTGCAGCCCCGATTTCTGCAGCAGAAGCCATTAAACAAACACCTGATCACGATTTTACAGAAGATGCTGATACATACACAGACCTTTCAGATGACATTGAAAGAAAACCTCAGGAAGAAGAGGATTATTCTGCAATCAGTTCAGATGAAACTATTGAATATGAAGAAACTGATGATTTTGACACAGAACTTGATAAAAGTATAGAAGAAGACCTTCAGGACCCAAATTCTGAATTAATGAACGCAGCAGAAGAAGAAATACCGGAGGCACCGGCTAACGATTTTTTTACGGAAACTGAACCTGACACTGCTTCCGAGGTCGACACCGAAGAAGTCATAATGCCTGACGGTGAAATTATTGAAGAAGATAATGCCGTTAATATTGAATCAGCCACCCCTGTAATCGAACAGCCGGAAGAAATGTATCCTCCTCAAGAAGAGCTCTTACATCCGGAACAAACATTTTTTGATGAACCTGATATTCAGCAAGAACCGGAACTTGTGCTTAATGAACCGGAGCTTGGAAATGAAGAAATTCAAGAAAATTCAATAGCAACTTTCCCTCTTGAAAATCAAATTGAACAGCAGATCGATTTTGAAGAACCTGAAGTTGTTGGAAATGCAGGTGAAAGCTTTATTGAAGAATCTGAAGAAAATATTCAGCCTCAACCTGACCTGCCAAGCCCTGAAATGGATGAAAGAATAGAGGAAGATCTAAATTCCGGAGAAGAAAGCAACTTCCAAGAATCAGACGGTCAAACTCCTTTTGAAAATGAACTGGAGCCGGAAAACCCTGACCTTATGCAGGACGATACAGACTTAAACAACGATCTGATTGAACAGGTTGCAAAAGATATTGATCAAACTTTTATTTATAACAAAATTCAGGAAGATAACATAGAAATGCCGAACTCTCCGGATGTACTGACAGAAGACGATTTGAATTTCATTGATAATATCAATCACGGAGAAAACGAAATTCTTGAACCTGTGGTAGAACCGCTTGATAACTTTGACGATGAGCAGGAGCAGGAAGAAGACAAAGAGGAAAAAGAAGAAACGCCTCCGGTAGTTCCCGTTTATCCTGCGAACACCCCCACTACAAACCAAACATTTGAACAGGGAGATCATGTAACACATCCCAAATACGGTGAGGGAATTGTTGAAAAAATGATTAAATACGGTGAAAAAACTCTCTGCTCCATAAACTTTGTCAATGTAGGAAGAAGACTGCTTGACCCTGCAATTTCAGAAATTACGAAGTTGTAATTCTTGCCAAAACAACGTATTTAGTTTAAGCTTTTACTAAAGGGAGGATACCAATGGCAGTCAGAAAAGTTTTAAAGTATGGAGAAAAGAGTTTAAGAGAGCCGTCAAAAGAGGTTCATAAAGTATCACGAAAAATTACTGATTTAGTTCAGGATCTGCTGGATACACTGTATGCACAAAACGGTGTAGGTCTTGCAGCACCTCAGATTGGTGAAAATTTAAGAGTTTTTGTTATTGATGTTTCAACAAATGAAGAACCGCTCAGGCCGCTTGTATTTATTAACCCCAAAATTATAAAAAAATCGGGTGCAATTGTAACAGAAGAAGGCTGTCTGAGTTTTCCTGAAGCATATGCCAATGTAAAAAGATACAAAAATGTAATGGTAAAAGCCACGGATATTCACGGCCGCTCATTTGTTATGGAAGCCAAAGACGGATGCCTCCTGGCGCGTGCAATTCAGCATGAAAATGATCACCTTGACGGAATTCTGTTTATTGACCACAGCGCAAACAGATTTGAAACAGAAGCTGTTCTTGAAAAACATAACCTTCCGCCGATTGAACCGGAACGTCTGATTTCCGAGCCCGATATTGATGCGGAATTGGAGAAAGAAAAAAGTAATGATTAAGATTGTATTCTTTGGCACCCCTAAAATAGCGGTTAAATCTCTGGAATATCTGAATGCATCTTCTGATATTGAAGTTTTAGCAGTTGTAACCCAGCCGGACAAACCTGCAGGCAGAGGCAAAAAAATCACAATGTCACCTGTGAAAGAGTTTGCAATCCAACATTCTATTCCTGTTTTTCAGCCAAAATCAATCAGAAAAGAACCTGATATTCAGGAAGCCCTAAAACAGCTTAAGCCGGACTTCTTTGTAACTTTTGCTTTCGGTCAAATTTTATCTCAGGAAGTTCTTGACATTCCCAAATATTGTACAATCAACCTTCACGCATCACTTCTGCCCAGATACAGAGGGGCAAATCCGATTCAGCGGGCAATTATTAACGGAGATAAGGAAACGGGAATATGCACAATGATAACGGAACTCGGGCTTGATTGCGGAGATGTCTGCCTTAAGGAAGTAATTCAAATTCCGGAAGATATGAACTGCGAACAGCTTTTTGAAAAAGTAAGCGATATGTCGCCGGAATTGCTTGAAAAAACACTTAAAGGTATTGTTTCAAACAGCATAACACCGACTCCTCAATGTGAGGACGGGGTTTGTATGGCCGGAAAACTTACAAAAGAAGAAACAGAAATAAACTGGAATAAAACAGCTGAAGAAATTCACAACCTTGTCAGAGGCATTTACAAATCTCCGTGTGCCTGCTTTATGCACAACGGGAAAATCATAAAAGTTTTAGAAACAAAAGTTGATAACACCAGCACCTTACCTGCCGGAGAACTTGGAAAAGCCACAAAAGAAGGGGTTCCTGTCGGCTGCGGCAATGGAACAATATTGCTTATTAAAGTCAAACCAGAAGGCAAAGGCGAAATATCTGCACGTGACTGGTATAACGGACTTAAAAACAGGTAATTTTAGATGACAAAAGGCATTCGAGGCGCAACAACAGCCGCAGAAAATACGAAAACAGCCATCAAAGAGGCTACAATAGAACTTTTATCAGAAATGATAAAAGCCAACGAAATTGATATTTCAAAAATTTCACATATTATATTCACTACAACAAAAGACTTAGATGCCGCATTTCCCGCAAAATTTGCAAGACTTGATATGGGATTTAGTGAAACCGCAATGATGTGCTTCAATGAAATTGATGTTCCCGGAGCCTTAAAAATGTGCATTAGAATTTTGATTGTCCTCAATTGTGATGACAATTTTAAACCGCAATTCGTCTATCTTAACGGTGCAAAAGACCTCAGAAAATAACAGTTGCCGCAAGATTTAGAAAAAAGCAGGCTGTTTTACGTTACCTTACAGACAGAAACTTGTGCACCTGCGGAATGAGTCTTACCTTATTGTATTTTTTCAGGAATTTGTCTAAAACAGTCACTGCAAATACAGAAGTTACACTCATTTGTTCTTCTACCATTTTAGGCTGTAAAATCAAGAGCAAATCATATTTATTTGCAAGTTCTATACATTTATTAATTTCTTCATCAGTAATATTATCGTCGAAAACAATTTTTGCAAAGCATTCATGACCTTTGCAAATGCTGAAAAATTCATCATGTCTGTCAAAAGAATTCATCATACCAGTTGCACTTTCAAGTTTTATGTCAGCCGCAACAACATCAATATAATCAATAACTCTTCTCAACTCATCCGGCAGAGTAGCATTTGTTTCCAGATAAATCTTCAAATTATTTTCTTTCAAAATCGGAAGAATATTGCAGAGAAAATCAACCGAAAGCAGAGGCTCTCCTCCTGTTAGAGAAATTGAATAAATAGTCCTCAAATCAAACTGTTTTATAACTTCCATAAGTTTTTCGGGAGTATACTCCTCGCAATCACCCTCAAAATCAGTATCACAATAGTGGCATCTCAAATTACAGTTACAAAACCTTATAAATAACTGTTTTGCACCTATATAAGGACCTTCACCCTGAATAGAGGCAAATACTTCTTTTATTTTTGCTGTATTGTCCGCTTTGAAAGTTTCTTCTTCAATCATTTGCTGAATTCTCTCTTAAATTTTCACATGAAAGCTTTTTCAACTTTGCATAAAGATCAATTTCTTCATCGCTAAGCTTATCCGGAATTTGTATCTTTACAGTGACAATTATATCACCAACAAAATTATTTTTCTTTACACCTTGCGATGATATTCTAAAAACCTGTCCGGATTTTGTAAGAGGCGGAAGACTAAGCCTGACATAACCGGACAATGACGGAACCTTGATATCTCCGCCAAGCACAGCCTCAAACGGAGATATCAGCACTTCACACAGCAGATTGTTTCCGTCAATTTTAAAAGCTGAATCCGGCATAACGGTAATTTTAAGGTATAAATCACCGTTTTTACCGCCGTTTTCACCTTTTTTCCCCTCGCCTGACAGCCTGAGTTTTGTACCGTTTTTTACATTTTTAGGAATAGTTACGTTTATCTTTTGGTGACTTGTAATCTCACCTTTGCCGTCACAATGCTTGCATTTTGAATCATTTATGAACTTTCTGCCCTTGCAATACGGGCAGACTTCAGTATTTATAACATTTACTGTCTTATGAGTACCATTAATAGCTTCTTTCAATGTAACAGAAACATCCGTATAAATATCAGCACCTTTTTTAGGAACATGAGTTTTGGCTTCCGAAACATTTTTTTTCTTCTTTGGTTTTTGAGAAAAGCCGTCTATAATATCATTTATCAAGTCACAAATGTTCTTATCCTCTGATTTTTTCTGCTCTTTCCCGGTGTAATCCGGCTTAGATTTTATATGAGATTTTTCAAAAGTATCATGTTTTATTGTATCTGATGAAGCAGAAGAATTTCTGTAACTTTTTCTGTATGGTTCGCTTTTATATTTTTCACTGCATCCCGAACTTTTGAAAAAACCGTTAATTGTATCATACTGTCTTCTTTTAGCCTCATCACACAATGTTTCATAGGCTTCCATAATATCTTTAAATTTCATTTCTCCGTCAGGATTGACATCCGGATGAAATTTTCTCACAAGCCGTCTGTATACGCTCTTTAATTCTCCTGATTCCACATCAGGAGTGACCCCTAAAATTTCATAATAATTTTTATCGCTCTTTAACATATAAAATCATATAATGATGCATAAAAAAATATCAACTAATCTACAGATTTGCAGATATCTTTGCGGTACTTCTTACCGCTAAAATTAATAACATCAACATTTTCATAGAGCAATTGCCTGGCTCGGGATAAAGTTGAGGCCGTTTTGGTAAGAACAACGGCTCTGCCGCCGGATGTAAGATATTCCATATATTCATTTCGCTTTGAATTAAAATGATTAACATCCAAATCATCTGCAAGCTCCAGCCCTGAAATAATATTATCTTTAAGCTTTCCGCTTGACAAAACACAAGATACCGAAGACTTTTCCGAGATATCAATCCTGTTATAATCATCCGCAAAAGAACCGACAGCACATGCTTCAAAAAGCGTATAAAGATTTTCATTAACCAGATTTAAAACAGCCTGACAATCGTGATTAGCAAGAAATGGTTTTAGTTCCAAAATTGTAAACTCATCAGCTGATGTCAAAACACCTTCAACCCCCAGAATTCCAAGATAAGGGGTTTCTTTTGATGCAAGATTTTCTATGACGGGTCCAACGACTTCATCAAGGATTCTGTTCTGAATTTCAAATGACAATTTGTAATCAGGGCAATACCCGCCCATACCCGGAGTCAGGATTCCGCCGTTGCCGTCAGACATAAATTTGTAATTAGCAAAAGTTGTAAGCGGGAGAAAATGATACCCGTCAGTTATCACATACATTATAAACTCATGTCCGTAGACAAAATCTTCAAGTAAAATTTTTTTTGCACCGGACACAAAAAGATCTTCCACAAAAACAGATGCTGATTGAATACTGTTACAGACCTGTCTGTCAGCACCTTCAGTGCTTTCGTCAGTTCTTATTACAACCGGAAATTCTGATTTTTTCAAATAGTCTATTGCCATCTGCTGTTTTTCAAAAATTCCGAACTTTGGGGTTGGAATACGCAGTCTGTAAAAAAGTTTTTTGCCTGTCGATTTTGAAATAGCCGGAAGCGCACTGGAAGCAGACGGCCCGAAAATTAACTGTCCGTTTGCCTGAAACAAAGATACTAAATCTGCTTTAATTGCACCTTCATCAGAACAAATAGTCATATCTACAGCATTTTCAAGAACAAAATTTAACAACTCTGAAGTGTTTTCCGGTCTGATATCAACACGCTCACAAAATTCGCCCATTGCATCATTTCCGGGAGCTGCGTATATTTTTTCTATAAATTCATACTTTGCAAAAACCGACGCAAGAGCGTGTTCCTTTGCTGAACTTCCAACTATCAATATTTTTTTATTCTCAAGAGCCATAAATCAATTATAAATATTTAAAATATTTATGCAAGATGTAATTTACTACAACAAAATAATGATTTTATTAAGATTTATAAAAAAAATTAAAAATTTGTGTTATAATAATGACGAACAGAAAATTATAATTAATAATAATTTGTAGAAAGTGTAACAGGTAGAAATTATATGGCAGATTTAGTAAGTTTATTATCAAATGTTTTTACGGCGCAACAAACGCCGGCAGCGGTTTCAACACCTGCTGTAAGCACAAGAACAAACAATCCGTTCAGCAACAATCCGTTTGTAAGTTATAACGGCAATCGTTATAACAGTGCCACTTATGGTAAAAACACTCCTGTCAGAGGCGGCTATTTCGCAGGATATTACAACGGAAAACAAAATATAGTCGGACAAAGATTGTTTGTTGAAGTTTAGGATTATTTAATGTTTATTAAAATACAGCTTAAATTTTGAATAATTTAAGCTGTATTTTTAGTTTCCGTTTTTAGTTTTATAAACGTCCTGCTTAAATGCATATCTGTATAAAGCATAAAATACGACAAAATTAACAATAAATTCAAATATAACACCGGAATAGCTGTCCAGAAGAATATGCTGACCAGTTAAATTCAAAAACATTTCACTGCACATAAAGGGTTCAGCCAGAGCAACCGCAATCATCGGCACCCCAGAAATTTTCCAGAACATCTGATTTCCGATTCTGATGTCGTAAGCATATCCAATTGAAAAAATTATCTTTAAGAACATAAACAGCAAATACACAACATCACCACAAACAACATTACCATAATCCATAAGAACAAGCACACTGCTCAAAGAAATCAATCCCGTAAGCGCTACGTAAGTTAAAAATATTTTCCAATAAGGCTTCGCAACCTCTGAAAAATTCTCGTATTTTCTTTTATAAATAAAACATCCAGCCAGCACCGGTGCATACAGCACAGCATACATCAAAACAGATAAAACAAGCAGTCTCGAAATCGTTGACATATAAAAAGCCCTGTCAAGATTTCCAAACTGAGATTTTACCTGTATAGCAACCGCATTAAGTCCGGTCATAACAGATATTACAACACTGACAACAAAAAACAAAAAGGTAAATACAAGCAGGAAGTTAATAAATTTACGGCCGAAAAGTTTCTTTTTCCAGCCCAGAGCAAAGAATAATCCGAGGACTAAAACCGCAAAACA
This sequence comes from Candidatus Gastranaerophilales bacterium, assembly GCA_944323585.1. Taxonomy (GTDB): domain Bacteria; phylum Cyanobacteriota; class Vampirovibrionia; order Gastranaerophilales; family Gastranaerophilaceae; genus Scatenecus. The sequence continues at coordinate 1,814 of CALUTA010000033.1, read as the reverse complement.
GCTGAATATATAGCTTAATGATATAGAAAACTCACTTAATACAAAACCTCCTGATATTCCGCCAATATTCAAAAAACAAAAAGTAAGCGCTAAAATTATAAACAATATTTTCCAAATCATAATGCTACTCCTCATATTGAACTTAACATATATATCACATTTTGTAAATTATCGTTTATTAAACAGTTAAGGAATATAAAAAAAAGATATATTTTAAGTATAATGAAAAAGGACATGTGAGGAAATCATTAAATGAACACTAACCAAATATTAGAAAAAATAAAAACGACCCAGGCATATATGAACTATTCAAGAATGTGGCCTTTTGTGAAGCCATACTGGTTCAGAGCACTTCTTGCCGTATTGATTTGCATTCCGATAGGATCGCTGGATGCTGTGATTGCACTTTCACTAAAGCCATACATGGATCTTGTAATGGTTGAAAAAACTGTTGAATCCCCATGGTATATACCTTTCGGAATCGTTGCTTTTACGTCAATACAGGGAATGCTCAATTATCTTGCCACTTACCTCAACACATGGGTCGGCGGGAAAATTACAAACGACCTGAAATTTGAACTATATAAAAAACTTTTAACTTTTGAAACAGCCTATTTTGACCGAAAAAAATCAGGGGACATTGTCTTCAGGTTCAATAATGACGCAGACACAGCCTGCGCAGGACTTCTCGATAACCTGAAAACCTTCGTATCAAGATTATTCTCATCTATTTCACTTGTTTGTGTTCTTATTTATAATTCATGGCAGCTTGCTCTGATTGCCATTTTTATACTCGGATGCGCATTTTTGCCGCTTGCAAAAATCAGACAGAGAATTAAAAGCGTCATGGATAAATCTGTAGTTGCCGGTTCTACAATAATTACTGCATACAATGAAAGCTTTGCAGGCAACAAAACAATCACTTCTTATAACCTTGCTGATTATCAGGAAAATAAATTCAAAAATATTCTGCATGAAATATTCAAATTTAAAATCAAAATGATACAAAGAACATCATGGCTCTCACCAATGATGCATGTAATCGTTTCTATCGGTATCGGTATAGCAATCGGATACGGAAGCCACCTTATCCTTACAAAACAGATTACAAGCGGGAACTTTGTTTCATTCATAACAGCATTAATTATGCTCTACACCCCGATTAAAAACCTCGGAAACAACTTTAATTCGGTTCAATTCTCATTTATGGCTATTGAACGTGTATTCGGGGTTCTTGAAAGTACCCCGAGAATTAAGGATAAACCCAATGCTGTGGAACTAAAAGCTATTAACAACGGCATAAGCTTTAAAGATGTTTGCTTCGAATACCTGAAAGACAAACCCGTTCTGAAACACATAAATCTTGAGGTTAAAAAAGGTGAAACCATTGCTTTTGTCGGCAATTCCGGCGGCGGAAAATCCACAATTGTAAGCCTTATCCCGAGATTTTACGACATCAAATCAGGCTCAATCAAAATAGACGGAATTGATATAAGAGATTATACTTTAAAAAGCCTCAGGGCTAATATTGCAGTAGTATTTCAGGACAACTTCCTGTTCTCAGGCACTATAAAAGAAAATATCCTTCTCGGCAAAGAAGATGCAACAGATGAAGAAATCAAAAAAGCAATAAAAATGGCATATCTGGATGAATTTGTTGCAACTCTTAAAGATGGCTTAAACACCCAGATAGGCGAAAGAGGAATGCTTCTGTCCGGCGGTCAAAAACAAAGAGTTGCAATTGCAAGAGCCTTTCTGAAAAATGCCCCGATTGTTATTCTTGATGAAGCGACCTCCGCTCTGGATAATAAATC